>JADHWC010000094.1 GCA_016783665.1 Fidelibacterota bacterium
AACTGAAAATTCAACAGACCCAAAAATTGAGCGGTATTTTTTGCAGAATTAAAGGTCGGCAATTCATCTTCATGAATGGCAAAGGGCAGATCAAAGCGTTTTTGCAATTCGGCAGCGGCTCCGAGATGATCGGGATGGGTATGTGTGTTTAAAATAAATACCGGCGTCAGGTCCAGTTCATTCATTTTTCCAATGATATTTGAGACATTGTCGCCAGGATCGAAAATGATGGCATATTTGCTCTCTTCATTACCTAAAATCCAGGCGTTTTCCATAAATGAACCGGTTACAATAGATTCAATAATCATTCAGGTTTTCCATTTATAAATTATGTCGAATATAAAGTCGTTTAAAAAGCAGGGTAAGTTAATATAAAAATATTCTTTATAAAACTTATGTTTTGAAAATCCCAGCATACGTTCAGGTAATTTTAATATACATGAAATGAGTCCACTAAAAAAGGTTGTAAAAGTAATTAATTGGATGTCGCCCTGCCTGTGCTCCGTAATACTATGCAGGATGCAAGTTTATCGAAGGGTCATTCCTGCCCGATTGCAGGCGGAAAAGGGAAACATCCTTCAAGCACACTTCGATAACATCACAATAAATTGCGATTACTCAGTGTGACAGAGACAAATTTTAGTTTTTTAGATAAGGATGAAATACACATTACAAAGCTGGGGCTTTGTAACGAGTAAGAAAACAAGACATGATGGTTATTATGAAATCCGGATGCTATTTTAAATAGATCATTTTTTTCATAAGACGAAATTGCTTTCCTTCAAGCATGCCGCAGTACAGTCCGTTTGCGACTGATAATCCGGTTTTATCGATGCCATTCCATATAACTGAATATTCTCCTCCGACCTGATACGTGTTGACCAGATCGATGACATGCTGCCCCAGTGAATTGTATATTGAAAGTTTCAGATTAGTAGGGACTGAAATCGAATATGAGATATTAGTGATTCCATTAAAAGGGTTTGGATAATTCTGGAGTAATTGAAATTTTAACAATATTTGTCCATTTTCGCAGATGATATCACTTGTGCTATCAGTATAAAATGCAAAAGCACCAGGAAGCGCTCCAACTTGAAAATTTGCTTTTTCGTTTCCGGTTGTGTCAATAATTATTACATTGTCGGGCGCGACATAATCACTGATTCCAAAATAGATCAGATTGTTATTTGAAGCCATTGAATAAATTAAATTGTAATTGCCGATTTGTTTTTCAGTATCCATTGTCAGAGAGTCCGTCAGCGGGCATATTCCATTATTGTAAATTCTATAGATTTTTTGATTAATGATAGTCATGTCCGGTCCAAACAGAGATGTAATCCCAAAATCTTTTTTTAAAACATTATTGGTATGTAAATCAATCTTTGAGTTACCGGCATAAGTATTCCAGTTATCGTCGTAATATGTGCTGGCGACATAGATACTATTTTGATAGCCTAATAGTTGACCTGGTCCGGTTATAACTGAAAAAGTATTTGTTATCACAGGATCACCATTTGATATATCGATTTCAATTACTTTATCGGAAGCGGACCAATCCGGATTCATAGTGATTGATGCATATAACTTATCATTATAGTATAATAAGTCTTCCGGAAGACCACTCACAATTAATGTGTCGGTAATGTTATAATTGTTGATATCGACAAGAAGAATCCCATTTAAATACCAGCATGATATATATGCAGTATTTCCGACAATTTCTATATCTCGAGGTCCGGAAGAAGGAACATTGATTGTAGATTCATACTGAAATCCACTGGAAATATCGCCTGTCTCTATTGTATTGGAATTGTTCATAACGATATAAAGTTTATCGTTGTGAATGTATATAGATTGTCCGGTATCACCTAAAGGATTTACCGATGGATTCCAGTAAATTGGACCGGTGATCTCAGAATGATCGGAATTTATTGACCACAAGGATGCGTTCAGGCTATTATAGTTTCCTTCGCATAAGACAAACGTGTTTATCAACAAACGGGCAAGCCCTTCACTTTCGATAGGGTTATCGGAACAGCTGATCATAAAAGCCAAAACTAATAAAACTGACAACAAAACTAAACCTAATCTTTTCATTATAAGATATTTCTTTTTTTAATTATACTCATAAGTAATCGTCAATCGAAATGAACGACCGGGTTCCGGATAACCCAATAAAGTTTCATAGGAAATTCCGGTAAAATTATTTATTCCGGTTGTAAAAACTATTGTTCCAAAATTGTAATTTCTTGTGTATGATGAACTGAATGAAATATCTGTGTATGGTTTGAGAGTCATATCATCCGGCCAGTTATACATTGCAATTCGTTCGCTGATACGAGAAATTTGAATATGGAATAAAAATGCAGACGGCTGCCAATTGAGTGATAGTGTCTGTGAATACTTTGGGGCATATCGCAGTGGTTTTTTGTAATAATCGCCGTGGGTTCTATCCTCGGAGATATTTAAACTAAAATTGTAATTTGCAGAAAACGGATATTTTTTACTTTCCCATATCAGTATTACTTTAAAGCCTTTGCGAATTGCTTGTCGTATATTTTTTGGCTGCCAATAAGATTGGAGCGGCGTCCAGAGGATAAGATTCTTACTTTCTTTGTAATACAGGTAATTATTGATTGTGATTTCATCAAATATGTTAAAATTTGTTCCGCAAATATAGTTACTTGTGTTTTCGGGTTTTAAATCAGGATTTCCTCCCGGTTCCCAGTAAAGGTCGTTAAAAGTGGGATAACGGTAAAATTTTCCAGCGCTAAAAAAAACTGAATTATTCTGTTTTTTAGAATAAAATCTAATCTTTATATCATAATCGAAATTGGAAAACTGATCTTTTGAATAATTAAATGACACAGTGGGATGGAAAGATAATCTTGTATATGGGAAGTACGATGAAGATACCATCGTTTTGTATTGTATTCTGTCATGAGTTTTGGTTGAAGTACTGTTGATCAGATCATATTTTGAATCCAAATAGAAAAGTACATCCAAATTATTAGTAAATTGACCATATTGTTTTAGTAGAACATGATATGTGAAAAGACTATGTTTGACGTTGAGATTTTTTTGCGGATTGGAATAGTGTTCCATGGATTTTCTGAAGAGAAATTGGAAATACCCATATCCTATTCTATTCACCCAACCAAATTTTGAACCAGTCATACTGAGTCGATCACTACGCCTGGAATCAAGAGTGGGGGCCCAGATTAATCCGGCAATGCCTCTTCGCTGATATGATTGCATTATCATCACATTGAAAAATGTTTTCTTTGATGAAATAGTTGTAAATGTTGATGCGAAATATTCCTGGTCGAAATCATTGTTTTTTCTCTGGAATGTCAAATTCGAAATAGGATTTCGAGCCTTGTAATTTCCTTCTTCGTGTCTTTTTCCAAGAGTAATATGTCCTTTGAAACGTTTAAATTGGTGATTAATACTTCCGGAAAATGATCTATGTCCATACGAACCTGCACTGATTAAAAAACCAGTTCTTGACCATTCGGGACAAATTTCAATACTGCCCTCTGCATTACTTATTTCAGGATTTTTTTCGTTGAGAGTGGGATTGTAGAATATATTGTTTACTAAAGTCGGAGGAATTTGAGAGATGTCCAATTGTCCGTTTTGAGCGCTTGTAAGATCAAAACCGGCAAAGGAAATATTTGTATGGGATGAAGGAGCTCCATCCAAACTTAGTGTGCTGATTCCTGCCGGACCACCGTATGATTTTATATAAATCCCTGGAATTGCTGAAAATGCTTGTCGCGATTCAACAAGTCCCATCTGGGGTAAAATTGTAATTTTCGATACAAAGGTAGTTGATCGATAATCATGTCTGCTATTTTTTGATATTTCTACGCTGTCCAAATTAACAGGAGCGAAGGGAAGTGTAACTATAAATGATTTTTTATTAGAGGGAAGGACACCATTGATCTTTTGATAACCAATTCGAATAAATTCAATTGAATCGCCCTGTATAAAATTATGTGGAATAATAAATTCGCCAATTTCATCAGTGATTAACCATAAATCCGATGAAATATTGTGAATAGTGACAAATGAAACAGGGTTATTGTTTGGATCAACGACATGACCAACTTTTACAGGTTCAGCAAAAGTCGTGATTTTCCCAATGCTGATTATAAAAATAACCGAAAATAAAACGGTGTACAGGAATTTTTGATTAAAGAGGTAAAGTTTGGTCAAAGTTCTAATCCTACAATTTGCCCGCGCAATCAGATTAGAATGAAATAAACAGGTATCCTGACTTCCGGATCGTCCGCGATGCTACACCTTCCAGTTCCAGTATCGGAACCGTGGTTTTAATAGTGGCGTACCCGGTTACAGTAGCGGGGCTGTGCCCGATTTTCACGAGCTTCCCTGTATGAATTCCATATCTAAAATAACGACTTAATTTATTTGATTTTTTCATGTATTCCAAGCAATTTTCAGAGGAGTCTTTTTTTAAATTAATGAGTTCCCAGCTTGCAGCTGGGAATTTCCTTTTCTAAATTTCTATATCAATGGAATGGCAGAATATTGTGAATAAAGGTAAACAACTATGAATCCAATTTTGATCGGACTTGTTTCGTACCTGATAGTGGTCCTTGCTATCGGTCTGAAAAGCGCCGGCAAAAACAAGACCCATGCCGATTATCTGCTGGCTGACCGGAAGTTAGGCGCCTGGGCAATTGCTCTCTCGGAACGGGCAAGCGGTGAATCGGCGTGGTTGTTGATCGGGCTGCCCGGCGCTGCGCTGGCGGTGGGATTTCTGGAAATCTGGGCGGTTTTCGGAAGTCTTGCCGGGATTATTTTTTCCTGGCTGTTTATCGCTGTGCCGTTAAGGGAGTTAGCCGGTAAATATGATTCCCTGACACTGCCGGACTTGATCGCCAATTTTTTTAATGACGAAACGAAATTACTGCGAATCATTTCTTCCCTGATCATCACATTCTTCTTTACATTTTATGTGGCGGCTCAATTCAATGCTGCGGGAAAAGTACTCAATGTCACCCTCGGCATACCGCAATTATCCGGTATGATTATCGGAGCCGTGATTATTCTTCTTTATACGATTCTGGGTGGATTTCGGGCTGTTGTCTGGACCGACGTCGTCCAGTCCATGATTATGTTGTTCGCGTTGGTGATATTACCGATTGTCGGAGTAATAGAATTAGCGCAGGCTGATCACAATTTTCTTGCCGAATTATCCCCGGCAATGTTTTCCTTATCCGGGGGAAAAACCGGAATAGCAGCGCTACTTGCGGTGCTCGGCGGACTGAGCTGGGGATTTGGTTATACCGGGCAACCGCATCTGCTTGCCAGGTTTATTGCCATTAAAGATTCCAGCGAGATAAAACGGGGTAGAGTAATCGCATTTTCCTGGGCAATCCCGGCGTTCTTCGGGGCGTTTTTCCTGGGTGTCGTGGGTGTAGCCCTTTATGGAGCGGATAAGTTTGCCGATCCGGAATTTTTAATGCCGTTTATGGCAACCAGTCTGCTGCCGGGATGGTTTGCAGGGATATTGATATCCGGCGCAATGGCGGCCATGATGTCCACGGCGGATTCGCAATTGCTGGTAACGGCGTCAGCCATATCCGAAGATCTTATCCATAAAGTCGGGAAGCAAGATCTGTCACCCGAAAAATTATTGAACATAGGCAGATTATCCACAATCGTCGTCGGCATAATAGCATTCATCATGGCATATACATCCACTGATCTTGTATTTTCTCTGGTATCCTATGCCTGGTCCGGGCTGGGCGCCAGTTTTGGTCCGGTTCTGCTGTGCATTATTTACTGGAAAAAAGTGACGAAAGAAGCCGCTATCGGCGGAATGTTAACCGGATCGATAAGTACCGTCATCTGGAAAAATATAACCGGACTGAATGATATTGTTTCGGAGAGATTCATAAGCTATCTATTGGCATTTGCGGTGATTATTCTTGTTACGCTGATAACAACAAAACATAAAAAACCTGTCAGGTTTCCCAAACCTGACAGGTTTAAAGGAAAAAAGAATTGACGTGATAATAAAAATACTATTCTTATGTTTCACAACTCCATTTTAACGATGGAAAAATAATTGCAATACTACTTTGATAAGAATAATTTCCCGATAAGAAAATGGTTGATCAGGCGCTAAATCGGTGTGAAAATGTTAACAAAACCGGAATTAATAAGAGTTCGGAAACAGGTCGATATGTACAGTGAAAATGGGAGAATATTTCTACCTCAAACTCAACTTAAAGTAAGTATATGACTACCAGTAGATATGTACTAACGTTCGCCAAAATTCTTGGACTGCTCCTCTTAAATACAGGATGCGGATAGGAACTTATGAAAGAACAAAGAAGGAATAAATTGCGGAAAGTTTTTCTTATTGTGTGTGGAACAATTGCAGCCGTAGTTATAGTTTCCTTTGCATGGTTTGTCGTATCGCTATTCTCAGAACCCGATATGACAAAACTACCTGCATATTATCCGTTTCGTTCAGAGGGAAAAAAAGACCAGTACTTGAAGTACTATGATATAAGAGCTAAGAAGTGGCCGGTACGTTCTGACACACTGACTATAGAAACTTCTTACGGCAAGACGTTTTTACGTGTTAGTGGGCCGATAAAAGCATTACCATTGGTGTTGTTACCTTCAACAAGCGCTTCATCTCTTATTTGGTTGCCGAACATAGAAACTTTATCCGAAAACTACAGAGTATACGCTGTGGACAACATTTACGACTTTGGGCGAAGTGTGAATACACGTCCCATCAAAGGCTCTGAAGATATGGTGAAATGGCTGGATGAATTGTTCACAGCCCTTGCGCTTGGCGACAGTATCAGCCTTGTGGGGTTATCTTTTGGAGGCTGGCTGACGAGCCAATATGCGCTTCACTTTCCGAACCGGCTTTGTAAATCTGTAATGTTAGCTCCCGCAGCTACGATATTTCCATTCCCGGGTGAGTGGGCCTGGCGCGGAATTCTCTCGGCTATACCGCATCGGTTTTTTATGAGAAAATTCATGGTAGAATGGCTTTTTGAAGATTTGTTGAAGAAAGAAGATGATTACAGCCAGATACTACTGAAAGAAGCTGTTGACGATGCCATGATGGGTTTGAAATGCTTCAAATTTAGAATGCCTGTTACGCCGACCGTATTAGAGGATAATGATTTACAAAGTCTTAAAGTACCCACATTATTTCTGGTTGGTGAACACGAAAAACTCTATTCAGCTCAGAAAGCCGTTAAGCGCCTTAATACTGTGGCGCCTAAGATAGAAACAGAGATTATCCCCAATGCCGGTCACGATTTAACAATTGTCCAGGCGGAGCTAGTAAATAAGAAAATATTGGAGTTTTTAAAACAACCATGATTGAAGAAAATTCATTGACCCGGTGCCTAAAGGCAAATGATGAGGAGCAGTCCAAGAACTCTACGCCTTCGGCTCCGAAAACTTCAGATACACGTTAAACGTTGTGCTTAATACAGGAAAAAAAATGACTTTAGAAGATTTAGGATATAACACAGGTCTGGAAAATTACCGAAAGGAACAAAAACTCAGTTCTTTTGGTGTGGGAAGGGTTATCTCGGAACACAAAGAAAGATATGTTGTTAAGACAGATAAAGA
>JADHWC010000095.1 GCA_016783665.1 Fidelibacterota bacterium
AATATACCCCCAATCGCATTTCACTGCAGGTGGAAAATAATGAAAAAGCCTTTATGGTTTTGTCTGAAGCCTATTATCCGAAAGGCTGGACGGCAACGATTGATTCCAAATCCATGCATATATACCAGGTTAACCATGTTCTGAGAGGCATAGAAATAGCAGCCGGTAAGCATATAGTTATATTTGAATTTAAACCGAAAAGTTACCATCGGGCTGCTGTCGTATCTTCTGTTTTTACTTATCTGATGTGGATTTTAATCGTTTGTAGTCTGATTTATAAATATAGATTTAAATTAGCATTTCTAAAAAAGCATTAATCTGTATGAAATCCAGGCGTTGGATAAAAAATTCATTGGTAGAAGAATTATTGCTTAATTTTCTTTTAGAACGGTTTAAAAGCCGTGGATCTATTAATTATGGTGGAATATAGTCTTTACGATGATGCCGATATTACTGAATCACAACCCGGAATAATCCATGTACGTTAATCTAACAAAACATATAAATATAGAGTTTCCGGATACTACTTTTTATATTAACTTACGTGAAATTGTACACCTGGAGATATGCTCATGAAAATATCCATTTACCGTCATTCAAGCAACATAAAGCGCTTACTGTTGGTCCTGGCAATTGTTCTGATTTTCTCCTTGTTGAGGTATTCCCAAAACATCGTCAATAAACTACGAGATGATTTAACCAACATGATGCGGTTTTATGCCACCGTATATGCTCAGGCAGCTACCGAGGAAAGCAATCAGGATTTCAGTTTTATCTTTGATCAGATCATCCGGAAATCATCTATACCAATGATTATTTCTTCGGAAATTGATAAAAACCCTACCGCCTGGCGGGGAGTCGGAATAAAAGAAATAGAACTGACCGACGATACTCGGACCATTCTTGAAAAAATGATGAAAGAGATGGATTCCGCCAATGCTCCGATCCCTCTCATATACAATGACTATAACCTGGGCTATATCCATTATGGGGATACAAATCTGATCCGTCAATTAGTGATGCTGCCATATGTGGAAATTTCCGTGGTTTTCTTGTTCATTTTTCTTGGCTATATCTCGTTTCAACTGATCCGCAGCAGTGAAAAACGGTCTATCTGGGTCGGAATGGCTAAAGAAACCGCCCATCAGTTAGGAACTCCTCTTACCTCACTTATGGGCTGGGTTGAATTATTGAAAACTGAGGCGCCGGACAACCACCACATCGATGAGCTTACCAATGATATTAAGCGGCTCGAAAAAGTGACTAACCGCTTCAGTAGAATCGGATCTACACCGAATTTTAAAGTCACATCCCTTAACCCGGTAATACAGGAAGCCGTCGATTACTACCGTCGCAGATTACCCCAGCTGGGACCCGGCGTATCTATTACATTTCAACCGGGTGGTGAACATCAGGCTGTTATAAACAGGGACCTGTTCACCTGGGCTATCGAAAATTTAATTAAGAATGCATTGGATGCGGTCTCTCAGCTAAACGGTAAAATACTGATCACTACGCAATTACTAAAAAACAGCCGACAGGTTGCTATTGACATTACCGATAATGGAAAAGGCATCCCTTCCAAAGATTGGAAAAATATTTTTCGTCCAGGCTACAGCACCAAGAAACGCGGCTGGGGACTTGGACTCAGTCTGACAATGCGGATCATTAAAGAATATCACCACGGAAAATTGCAGCTGTTAAAGAGCAAACCATCCGAAAAGACCGTAATGCGCATATTGATTAAATGTAAATGATCCGATAAACATTTCGCCTATGTTTCTTAATATTAAACGCCATTTTCGATAGCATTAACAGATTTAAGGTTGGTATAAAAATTGGATTCTCGTAAATTTCCCGATGTTATATGATGACAGACAGTAAATGAATTTGAAATTATCTACGATTTTAACACCCGATCTTATACTTTATCCGGTCAAAGCAGCCACAAAAGAAGAGGCAATTTCCCAGCTGGTCGATGTACTGGTGAAAAACGGAAAACTGACCGAAGCAGAAGAGGCGAAATCCGCCGTCTATAAACGGGAAGAGCTCATGACCACCGGCGTCGGAAAAGGCGTTGCGCTGCCTCACGGGAAGTACGCTAATATTGATGAAGTGATTGTGTCATTCGGGATTTCCAAAGAAGGTATCGACTTTGACGCCATTGACGGACTACCGGTAAATATCTTCGTTTTGCTGCTTACACCTGAACAATATCCAAGTAAACATCTGAAACTGCTAAGCAAGTTTTCACGCATGTTGAATATTGACAGTTGCCGGGAAGAATTATTAACGGCGGATTCTGCTGAAAAGATCGCCGAAATATTATACCTGTATGATGAAAATACGCAAGCCGGTTCCCGTTAATACTATGACATTTATACCATATCGATTATTAACATTAAATCCAGCCAACATTTAAACAAAATAAAGGACATACTGTGTATCGCAGAATTAAAGGCACCAAAGATATTCTACCGGGTGAAATATACCAGTGGCAATATGTCGAAAAAATTATAAGCGAACGTCTCGAACGGAATAATTATCAGGAAATCCGAACTCCGTTATTTGAAGAGACGGAACTTTTTACCAGAGGGATTGGTTCTGATACAGATGTTGTTTCCAAAGAAATGTACACCTTCCTGGATAAAGGCAATACGAGTCTGACGCTGCGCCCGGAATTGACAGCGCCCGTAGTAAGAGCCTTCATTCAGAATAATCTCAGCCAGATCAGTCCGGTAACCAAATTGTACTATTTCGGTTCCCTTTTCCGCCAGGAACGTCCGCAGAAAGGGCGCCTGAGACAATTCACCCAGTTTGGCTTTGAGATCATCGGTTCCGAACACCCCGAAGCTGATGCCGAAGTTATCCAGACCGTCTACGATATATACAAAGAACTTGGTATTAATGATTTATCGGTGCGGATCAACAGTATCGGCAGTCTGGACAGCAGGAATCACTATTTGAAAATCCTGAAATCCGCATTAAAACCTCATTGCAATGATTTCTGCAACACCTGTCAAGAACGAATCGAGAAAAATATTCTGCGCCTGTTCGATTGCAAAGTTGAAAGCTGTCAGCGCATCCTTGACAGATATGCCCCCTTAATACTCGATCATCTCGATACGGAAGATGCGCAGCACTTTGAAGAAGTGAAATCCCTGCTGGACGCCGCTTATGTCCCGTTTGAGGTCGATAATAAATTGGTCCGCGGATTAGATTATTATACCCGCACGACCTTCGAAATTACCAGTTCCCTGCTGGGAGCCCAGGACGCCATCTGCGGCGGCGGGCGTTACGATTATCTGATAGAAGACCTGGGTGGTGTGCCCACACCGGCTGTAGGAGTCGCTTCAGGGATGGAGCGTCTGCTCATGATTATAAACGAGAGCCAGGCAATTCCGGAAAAAGAAATCAATCTGATCTATATGGCTGTTATAGGTAACAATGCCCGTCAGGTGGCTTTTAATATTGCCACAACATTACGTTCACGCGGTCTTCGGGTTGAATTGGATTTTCTGCGCCGTTCGCTCAAAGCGCAGATGCGCGACGCCGGAAAAAAGCAAGCCCGCTGGGTGGTTATTATCGGAGAGGATGAGATTCACAAAGACAAAATCCTGCTGAAAAACATGACTACCGGCGAACAGAAAGAAATCCAATTATCACAGGCTACCGATCAGATTGAAGCTATCACTAAATAATTCGTCTTTTTTACCACATTATTTTCACAACCTTTTTCCTTAATGCCGTCATTACCATTTCCAATCGAAAATCGTTATTACCGCTACAGCACATATCTACGTCAAACTTTTGGCGAAAAGGTTTATAGAATATCTCTGGACGCCGGACTCACCTGTCCGACTCGCGACGGGCGCCTCAGAACCGGCGGTTGTCTCTATTGCAATAACGCCAGCTTCGCCACTGACCGTTCAGAGAACTTAAAACCCGTTCGGGATCAGTTGATCGAAGGAATAGAACGATCTATAAAGCATCGCAAAACCAAGAAATTCCTGGCTTATTTCCAGGCTTACACAAACACTTATGGTTCAGTTCGTAAACTGGAAACGCTGTATCGCTCTGTTCTTGATATTCCAGACGTTGTAGGAATCCTGATTGGAACCCGCCCCGATTGCATCAATGATGATATTCTTACTTTGTTACATGATATTAATCAACACACCTATGTTTCAATCGAATACGGCGTTGAATCGGTGTACGATAAAACCCTCCTTTGGGCACGCCGCGGTCATAACTTCGACAGAACCCGACGGGCGATCGAACAGACAAAACAATTTGGATTGCATGTCGCCGGACATATTATTTTCGGCTTTCCCACCGAAACCAGGGACGAAATCCTGCAATCCTCCGCTATCCTAAATAACCTGGAATTAGACGCCCTGAAAATCCATCATCTTCATGTCGTTAAACAGACGGTATTGGCTGATCTTTTCGCACAATCACCTTTTCCACTTTTTACGGAGCAGGCATGGATCGAACTCGTTTGTGATTTTTTAGAACGGCTGAGACCAAATATTGTGATCCAGCGCCTTGTCGGAGATGCAAAACCGGGTACGCTCATCGCCCCAAAATGGAAAATACCAAAAGTGGAATTGATCCGAAAAATTCGCGAGGAATTGGAACTACGACAATCCTTCCAGGGTTATCGTCTTAGCCATTAACGTAAATCCTCAACTTTCGCATGGTTTTAATAATAGAATCAATTATCTTATCTCTGTGAATGGAATGCTGGAACCGGATTATAAGAGGTAGATTTTGGATATGTCTTCGAAGAATCTCGCTAAAGAAATATTTTCCAGATTGAAAAATGCCTATCCAGCTGCAAAGTGTTCCCTGCAATTCCGGAGTCCTCACGAATTATTTGTTTCAACAATTCTTTCCGCTCAATGCACCGACAAGCGGGTCAACCAGGTGACATCCGCTCTTTTCCGGAAATATCCCACTGTAAAAGCTTTCGCGGAATCGGATATTGAGGAATTGAAAGAGGTTATTCGGTCAACCGGCTTTTACAATCACAAAGCCCGAGCTATCCAGGTCTCAATGAAGACTATTATGGAAAAATACAATGGCGAAGTCCCCGAGAGCCTCGAAGAACTGGTGAAATTGGATGGTGTCGGTCGAAAAACCGCCAATGTCGTTCTCGGCGACGCATTTGGCATTCCTGGCATCGTCGTGGATACTCATGTCAAGCGGCTGTCCAATCGGATGGGACTGATAAAAAATACCGATCCCTTGAAAATTGAACAGGACCTGATGAAACTTTTTCCACCTGATCAATGGACATTATTAGGGCATTTGATGATAGATCATGGGCGCTCAATATGTATTGCCCGCAAACCCAAATGCCCGGACTGTTCTTTAAATGATATCTGCCCATCGGCAGAAATAACTGCGAGGTAAACCCATGCAAACGAAAGATTTAATTCGACAATTATTAATCAATATCGGAGAAGACCCCGAACGGGATGTTCTCAATAAGACCCCTGAAAGGGTCGCTGAATTCTGGGGATATGCAACCCGGGGTTACAAAGTTGACATCGATGCCGTGCTCAAAGAATCGGTCAGCAATGATAAATACGACCAGATGATCTTGGTAAAAGATATCGATTACTATAGCCTCTGTGAACATCATCTGGTGCCCTTTTTCGGCAAAGCTCACATCGCCTATATCCCCGCTGGAAAAACTATCGGATTAAGTAAAATTCCCCGAATTGTCGATGCATTTGCCCGCCGCCTCCAGATTCAGGAGCGTCTGACCAAGCAAGTCGCCGAGGCGATTCAGAACGTCCTGCAACCCAAAGGTGTGGCAGTTGTCATAGAAGCGACGCATCTCTGCATGCAGATGCGCGGGGTGGAAAAACATAATTCGGTGGTTACCACCAGCGCCATGTTCGGTGTCTTTCGGGAAAATGAACGTACCCGTATGGAATTCCTGGATTTAATTAAAATCTCACGAATATAAAGAGGAAATCAATATGCCACTTATCGGTTGTCATGTTTCCATTTCAAATGGTGTCGAAAATGCGCCAGTACGGGGTCATACACTTGGTTGCGAGGCAATCCAAATTTTCACCGCCAACCAGATGCAGTGGAGAGGCGCACCAATTTCCGAAAAAAGCTGGGATACTTATCTCAGGGAAATTGAAAAACAGGATATCCGAACAGTAGTTTCCCACGATTCCTATTTAATTAATCTCGGCAGCCCGGATCCAGGGAAATTAGCCATGTCCCGTAAAGCATTTACGGAAGAAATTCAGCGTTCGGCTTTTTTGAAAATCCCATATATCGTCTTTCATCCCGGTTCACACCTGGGCAAAGGCGATGACGCAGCGCTTCAAACTATCGCTGAAAGTCTGGATTACTGCATTGAAAAAGTACCCTTTTCCGATGCCAGCCTTCTTCTGGAAATCACTGCCGGACAGGGATCGAATGTTGGCTATAAATTCGAACATCTGAGAACCATTATTGACCAAAGCCAATATCCGAGCCGGCTGGGAGTCTGCTTCGATACCTGCCATGCCTTTGCGTCGGGTTACGATATCGTGAACGAAGATGGTTACAGTGATACCTTTCAGCGATTTGATGACATTATCGGACTGGATCGCCTGAAAGTCTTCCACCTGAACGATTCTAAAAAGCCATTGGGTTCACAAGTCGATCGACATCATCAATTAGGCGGAGGCTTCATGGGTCTTGATGTATTTTATCGACTCATAAACGATGAGCGGTTTGCCAATCTTCCGATGATTCTGGAAACGCCGGGTGATGAAGAACATTATGCCCGTGAAATTCAAATACTGAAAGATGCTCGTAAATAAATGTTGAATTTTTAATGTTGATTAATAAATGAAGAAATTGAATGTCATTGATCTCGGCAACTGCGCTTATGACAAGGCTTGGGACATCCAGAAAGATTTTCATGCCGAACGGGTGCGCAAAGAAATTCCCGACACATTGATTTTAGTTGAACATCCACATGTGTACACCCTTGGAAAAAATGCTAACGCTCAGCATCTCATCGCCAGTCAGAATTATCTGAAATCTAAGGATATCGAGACTTACAATGTTGATCGCGGCGGCGATATTACCTATCACGGTCCCGGTCAATTAGTCGGTTATCCGATCTTCAACCTTAAAGATCACCGTGAAAGCGTCTCCTGGTATGTTTACACTGTTGAAGATGTTCTCATCAAAATGCTGGCGGATTATGGAATTATTGCCAGGCGAATCGAAAAACTCACCGGCGTCTGGGTGGGCGATCAAAAGATCGCTGCCCTGGGAATGCGGGTGTCCAGGTGGGTCACCATGCACGGCTTCGCGCTGAATGTATCAACCAACCTGTCGCTTTACGACGGCATTATCCCCTGCGGGATCGTCAGTAAAGGAATTACCAGGATAGCCGATCTTGTTCCGGACGTTCAATGGAAAGATGTGAAAGAAAGGGTTGTTGATAAATTCAAATTGCTTTTCAACTTT
>JADHWC010000096.1 GCA_016783665.1 Fidelibacterota bacterium
TTATATTAAGGTACGCAAATCCGATATAACTAAGTATAGCCGGGAGAAAATTAAATTAGAGGAATTAAAAAAACGCGCTAAAATCTGGCGTGGCTAAAAATATCAATTAAGTGTGTTAATTTGAGAAGCCGGGTGATAGCATTTCTTTCACCTGGCTTTTATATTTTATCCGCATCTTTAGAAAAAAGGGATAATAATCGGGGAATTTGAAATCCATGAAAGCCCACGGATAGGGTGAGTAACTGCCTTTTTCGTAATGGAGCGCCATATCGGCGTAAATTCCTTTATCTAAATAGATTTTGTGAATGCCGTATTTTACGGAACCCAATACAACTTTATCATAGTCCATATAGCCGATATCCAGGTTGACCTTGCGTTTATCTTCAACAGTCAGGCAGTCTTCAATATCATTGGTAATCAGTTTTGCTTCGGCAAGAAAACTAGGTGAAATCAGATCCGAAAATGAAAAGAACTTCCGAAAGATCGGAGTGCCCATTTCAGCATCGTAATAATTTGTGTTATCGAATGGGAATGAGTCACTGACCAAGTCGGTCGGACTAAATCTTCCGCTTAATAGCCGGACTGATTTTTCCAACAGAGATTCCGATGAATATAAAGCTCCGACGAAATATTTTACAGGATTTGCTATTAAAGGTTTCATAAACTTCTATGTGTTTTGGATGGATAGATTCATTTTACCCATTTAGGGGGTGTGATAGAATAAAGTTGTCAATCATGGTGATTTATCATTATGTTATTTAGGAATTTACAATCCGGCGGCTGCCGGATGTTAAGGTTATATTATCAAACCCCCCTTGGGTACTCTATAACCTGATTCTTTATCAAAGACCAGATTATCCCTGAGAGCGAGTTCTGCTTTTTTTACGATATCTTCAGGTATGTTAAAGTATTTCCGGGCAATATCTGAGATTTCTTCTTTGAATTTCCCTTTGAATATCAGATCGCTGCCTTCACGCTTCAGATAGTGATTATGCAGGTAAATGAAACCGTTTTCATCCCGCTTCGAAAGGCATATGCCGTGCATTGTCATCCAGTGGAAAGACTTTTCCCAATATTTTTGAAAATCGGATATGTCGGTTGGTATCTTCGTAAAAGAATAGCGTAATTTTTTTTGACCGCCCCTTGAAGTCCATAAAGAATACCGGTTCTCGTTTTTATAATTAATAAGTGAAACGTGATTAGGCACATTGGAGGCGCTCATATCCAGTGGACGAGATAACAGATATCCGGGATCAAGAAGATACTCTTTGTCATCCTGTTTCAAAGCCAGGGCACAGTGTGTATTTTTTCCCGATCGCATATCCGCCATCAGGATGTGCGAATCGTAGTCTGCGTAATCAAGAATTGTTTTCAGTAAAAAGGTCAGTGAAAAACAGGTTCCTCCTAATTTGAAGCGTTCATGATCAACGACAACCTCATCCGGAAGGCGGAAGTGTTTTGATCTCCAGTTATGATTAAGTTTAATAATTTTGCTGAGATTTTCATACGGTAACTTTGAAAAATGAGCCAGGATTTTTGTAACATGCTCGATAGAAGGACGTTGCGAGTCGATTCTGAAAATTTCCAGAAAATGTTTCGCTGCATCCATGTGTCTTTGTGTATCGAGCAGGGCTTCCATGAACATTAAGTTATATACATTTACAGGAAAAACCAAAGCCCAAAAAATCAAAGGAAGTATCTTGACATGAGATAAACTTTTCCGTAATATTTCCCTGCATCAGACCGGCGATATTGATTTTTTCCGCAAAAAAAGGTAGAACAATTATGGTAAAGACAATAGTTATTACGGGAGCGACTTCAGGTTTCGGCAGAAGTTGTGCCGAACGCTTTGCCGAAGAAGGCTGGAAGCTGGTCCTGATTGGTCGTAGAGCAAAACGATTGGAAGAGATGTGGAAAGAGTTATCTATAAAAACCGATATTCTTACTTTAACACTGGATGTTCAGGATCGTGGCAAGGTGTTTGAAACGTTTGAATCCCTTCCGGTTGATTTTCAAAAAATCGATGTACTCGTAAATAATGCCGGATTGGCGATGGGGCTTACGCCGGCATTCAAAGCGGATATTAACGACTGGGATACGATGATTGATACGAATATTAAAGGTTTGGTTTATAGTACTCGTGCGCTTTTACCCGGGATGGTTAAGCGAAATACCGGACAGATCATCAATATCGGATCAATTTCCGGAAACTGGCCCTATCCGGGCGGCAATGTTTACGGGGCAACAAAAGCGTTTGTACAGCAATTTTCTAGAAACCTGCGGGCGGATTTGCATGGCACAAAAATTCGTGTGACAAATTTGGAACCCGGCATAGCTGAAACCGAATTTTCCATTGTCAGGTTTAAAGGGGATGAAGAACGCGCGGGCAAGGTTTATAAAGATACACGGGCATTGAAAGCCAGGGATATTGCTGATATAGTCTGGTGGATAGCCAATACACCTGAACATCTCAATGTCAATCAGATCGAAGTGATGCCAACGTGTCAAACCTGGGGTCCTTTAAAAATTCATCGTGAATAACCGCACAAAATAAAGGCAGGCAGTGAAAAACGGAACAATCAATCGAAAAAAAGAGCATCTAAAAATCGCTCAAAATCACTCGGTTCATTTTGAGGAAATAACATCCGGTTTTGAACACTATCACTTTGTTCACAATGCATTGCCGGAAATGAATATTGAAGATATTGATTTTCATACGACTTTTCTGGGATATGATCTCAAACTGCCATTGATCATCTGTTCGATGAGCGGTGGGGAGCAGGAAGGTGAAATGCTGAATCGCGATCTTGCGATTGCTGCCAATAAATCCGGGATTGCGCTTGCGCTGGGCAGTATCCGTCCGGCTCTGGAAAACCGTGATGCTCTTGGAAGTTTTCTGGTGGCGCGTGAGAATGCGCCGGATATTCCGATAATTGCCAATATCGGCGCGACCCAGCTGGTGAAGGATTTTAAAACAAAAGATTTATTGAAATTACTGAAGAAAATTCAGGTTGACGCCATTTCAATCCACTTAAACCCTTTACAGGAAGCATTGCAGCCGGAAGGGGAACCTCACTTTAAAGGTGTCAGCCGGGCTATTGAAATTCTGCGAGAGACGCTTCCTTACCCGGTGATCGTTAAAGAGGTCGGATTCGGACTGTCCTTCGATGTGATCAAACGCTTGCAAAAAATGGGGATTCAGTGGATTGATATTGCCGGCGCAGGCGGTACATCCTGGTCCAGGATCGAACATATGCGGACAGATGATAATGTCCACCGAAGAATAGCCTCACAATTTTTTGAATGGGGAATTCCGACTGTTGATGCAATTCTTCATGCAGTTCGTGTTAAGCAAATGCACATTATTGCATCAGGCGGAATAGATGACGGATTAAAGTTCGCGAAAGCAATTGCATTAGGCGCCGATCTGGCAGGAGCCGCAACGCTATTTTTACGAGCGCGGAATAGTGATGGAGTCGAGGGTATTACAAATTTAATTAAGGTTTTTTCAGAGACATTGCGGATTTCCATGTTCTGCTGCGGTTGCCGTAATCTGGAGGAATTCAGAGGAAATCAATCAATAATTTCTTCTCGACAAAAATAAATAATATCTCTAACTTACGTCCCGATGAAAATGATGGCACAAAAATATTATTTGCTCAATTTGTTGATGGTATTGTTGTTTATCGCCGGACAGCTGGCAGCCGAAGAGTTTTCGATTCATTTTTCGGCTACAGTTCATGGTGAAACCGAACCCTGTGGGTGAAAGACTCGCAGGCTTGGCGGTCTGGCCAGGAAAGCAACAGTAATTCAACAATATCTGAATTTCCACGATAATAATCTGATTCTGGATGCAGGTGATCTATTTTTTCGCTCGCAAAACACGCCGGCAAGAGATATTAAAAAGCGAATGGAGACTGCTCGGACGATGATTGACGGGTATAACACTATTGGGTATCAAGTATATAATGTATCGTCGAAAGATTTTGCTGCTGGAAGAATTTTTTTAAAAGAACTTCAGCAAATAGCAAAGTTTCCGTTCATTTCCGCAAATATTTTAGACAGCCTGACTCGACAACCAATTTTTACACGTTATATCATTAAAAAGGTAAGCAAAAAGAAATTTGGAATTATCGGAATTACATCAAAACCGGCGAAAATGATACCGGGTATTGAAATCGCGTCGCCGGACAGTACGTTGGAAAAAATAATTCCGGAACTTCGTAAAAAGGTCGATTATATAATAGTTCTTGCCAATCTTGACCGGATTGCAGAAAAGGATTTTTTCGAAAAGTCATTTGATATCGATTTTGTTTTAATATCCGGTAGCTACCGCTACTCTAAAAATCTGGAAGATAAAAACAACATGATAGTTGCCCGCTGCGGTAGCATCGGGAAATACATGGGTATCATCGGATTTGATCTGCAAAATCCCGATGTGAAACTGACTGACGTTTCCAGAGCTGTTGCGCAGCTAAGTTATGCCCGGAAACGGCTGGATTCTTTTACTGAAGCAACTAAGGGAAAGCCCGTTGAGATATTTTATGCGAATAAGCCCTCAGTACTAAGCACGATAAAAAGTTTGAAGGCACAGATTCAGGTTTTGACCAATGAAAATGCCCGGGTCGCCAATCCGGTTTCCTATGATTTGATCGCGCTGGATGAAACTATTCCGGATGATCAACAAATAAGGGCAAAATTGAACGAATTAGAACAAAAATTGAATAGCGCTCGAAACAGAAGATAAATCAAGCTTCATTTAAATTATATCTGATCTTAATATTCTACAAGTAACCGACGACCTTCCCGATAGGCATTGGAATGCAATTAGTGCTTTATGAAAAAAGGAAGCCTGAAGACTTCCTTATACTGTTTGTGGAGCTGGACGGGATCGAACCGACGACCTCTTGAATGCCATTCAAGCGCTCTCCCAACTGAGCTACAGCCCCATAATAAAAAGCGTGACAAATTACAATTATCGCCTAAAATAATCAAGAATTGATTTGGGAATGATTTGGAATACCTCCGGATTAAGTATAAAGGATCATTATTTACATAATAATGGAAAATCACTTTTATAATATATCCTGAGAATTTATTAACTTACCATCTGATTTTTTTAAAAGGAAAAGATATGGGTGAAAGATTAAAAGATGTGCAATTATCAAAGACAACCGTAGTTAGTCGGGTCCGGACGGTGAATATACAGACTGCTCATTGTCCCAAAGGTTGTGATTTAATGAGTGATAAAGTGAAAATTCACAATCTGAAATCAATCTGTGTAAAAATCAAATGGCAGGACAGAGAAGGGTTGATATATCTTGATCCGGAATTTGGAAGCTATAAGCACAGTTCCGATATTGATATTCCAGATGGGGAAGTTGTCAGTTTTTCCTGTCCGCATTGCGGTACCACTTTAGTCAGTGAGACGGAGTCCTGTAACAGCTGTTCGGCGCCGGTATTTACGATGATTTTACCGGAAGAAGGAGAAATTTCAGGTTGTCTCAGAAAAGGATGTTTTGAGCACACATTGAAAATCGAAAGCTTTGAATCCATGCAATTAGAAATCGATGAGAACTTTGTGAAAGTTATCATGTAAGCATTTCGATTATTTTTTTGATCGAACGTCGATCATTATGGACTTCTGATTCAAAGTGTTTTTTCTTGTTAACCGAACCCTTAGAGAATAAATTCATCCGATTGTAATTTGGATAGAATGTAAGCAGAAGTGATTTTTGCATTTAATTGAAAAAACAGGAACATAGATGATTATTTCAGGAATATCCGTTCAGGAACTGGCAGAAAAATACGGCACGCCGCTGTATGTCTATGATTTTTCAAGAATACGTGAAAATGCTCAACGACTAAAAACAGCTTTTCATTCCGATGATGTCAGTGTTGACTTCTATTATGCGATGAAAGCCAATTGCCACCCGGCAATATTGGATGTCTTTGTCGAAGAAGGCTATGGAATGGATTGCGTGAGTCCCGGGGAATTGAAGCTGGCATTGCTGGCAGGGGTAAAACCCGAAAATATTTTGTACACTGGAAATTATGAGAGTAAGGATGATCTGAAAGCAGCGTTTGATTCCGGCGCTAAAATCAATCTGGATGACATTTCTACGCTATACCGATTATTGAAAATTGGCACTCCGGAGATGATTACATATCGTATTAATCCGGGCAAAGGAAAGGGAAAATACGAAGAGATAACAACCGGTGGCGATAAAGCAAAATTCGGCGTTCCTTACGAAAAAGCTGTAACGGCATATAAAAATGCTATTGATGCCGGCATTAAACGGTTTGGCGCTCATATGATGACAGGTTCCGGTGTTCTTGATGCTGAATATTTTCCCAACATGCTGGATTTATTTCTGAATGAATTGGGTGAAATTAGCTCCGAATTAGGAATTAATTTTGAATTTATCGATATGGGAGGCGGACTGGGAATTCCCTATTTTGGTGATGATGAAACACTTGATATTAAAAAAGTAGGCAAAAACACCTTAAGTGTTTTTCGAAAAAAAGTAATGGAATTGAAACTGGGGAATCCGACATTGGCGCTTGAACCCGGACGGTATCTCGTTGGTGACGCCGGAATCATGGTCAGTCGCGTTACTGGTATTAAGGAAGGCTATCGTACATTTATTGGTATTGACGCCGGATTTAATACTCTGATCAGGTCGGCGCTTTATGGCGCTCAACATCCTATTGTCATCGATGGAAAAGAAAATGAGGCGCCGAGCGTAACAGCAGATATCTGTGGGCAAATCTGTGAGAACACCGATATCTTTGCAAAAGATCGCATGTTGCCATTGACCGAAGAGGGTGATCTGGCGGTCTTTACTCAGGCCGGAGCCTATGGTAATGTTATGTCTATGCCTTACAATTTACGCTTTCGTCCGGCGGAAGTTGCAATTGTTGATGGTAAGGATAAATTGATCACACGTCGTGAGGTATTCGACGATTATATGAGTAGAATACAAACGTTGTAGAAATTATTAATGGGATTTGAAGGAATTTAATATAATGAAACTGGACCGACTCATAAGTAATCTTTCGGAAAAGCAGGTAGTCGGGAATTACAATCCGGACATTAAAGGTGTCGTATATGACCCGCTTCGGGTTGATAAGGATTATCTTTATGTGGCAATAAATATTTATACTCAATTGGATAAAATAGAATTACCGGATGGTCATCCTTTTGTTTCGGATGCAAT
>JADHWC010000097.1 GCA_016783665.1 Fidelibacterota bacterium
AGTTTACTCCTTGCTAACTAGCATTACCAAATATGACAAAGCACTTCGCCGCCGACGTTGTTTTTCCGGGCAATTTTACCGGTGATAACACCAATCGGTGTTGACATTATAGCAACACCCAGCCCGCCAAGAACACGCGGAATCTCATCTGCGTTTACATATTGACGGCGACCGGGTCTGCTGATGCGTTTCAATCCTTCTATAATCGGCAACCCGTCTTTCGTATATCTCAAGTAAACACGAATAATTCTCTGCTTGTTATCATTGATCAGAATAAAATCTTTGATATATCTTTCATGTTTCAAAATCAGGGATAATCGTTTTTTCATATTGGATGCTGGAATATCCACCCAACGATGATCTGCAGCTTGTGCATTGCGAATTCGTGTTAAATAATCAGAAATTGGATCGGTTACTGGCATATTAAATTTACTCCTGTTTTACCAGCTGGCTTTAGTAATTCCTGGAATCTCGCCTTTGAGGGCTAATTCTCTAAAACATAAGCGGCATAGGCCAAATTTACGATAATAGGACCGCTGTCTTCCACATACCGAACACCTGTTGACTGTCCTCGATGAGAATTTGGGTTTCCGATTTGCCTTTGCAATCATCGATTTCTTTGCCATATTATTTTTTCTCCCCGGCGGTTTCAGCTTTCACGGGTCGTCTCTTAAATGGAAAACCAAACAGTGAAAGCAATTCATAGGCCTCCGCATCCGTTTTTGCCGTTGTCGATATAGTAATATTCATTCCTCGAATTTTATCGACTTTATCATAGTTTATTTCCGGAAAAATAATCTGCTCTTTAATCCCCAGACTGTAGTTCCCCCGACCATCAAATGCTTTATCGGGCATTCCTGAGAAATCACGGACCCTGGGAAAAGCTGTGGAGATCAATCTGTCCATAAATTCGTACATTTTAGACTGTCGAAGAGTAACATGACATCCAACGGGATCACCCTGACGAATTTTGAAATTTGAAATCGCTTTTTTTGCGCGAGTAACAACCGGTTGTTGCCCGGTGATAGTACGAATCTCTTCCTGTGCATTTTTAAAACTTGCCGGTTCCTCCTTGGCATTTCCAAAACCTATATTTACACTGATCTTATCAAGCCTGGGAACCTGCATGATATTTTTATATTCAAACTTTTTGATCATCGCCGGAACAATGGTATTTTTATATTGTTCTAAAAGTCTCGGTATATATTCCACTTTCTTAGCCACTTATGACTCCCTGTTAATTGGCATCAATTACTTCACCGGTTTCTTTCGAATATCTAACCTTTTTCCCGTCCTTCAGTATCTTATATCCAACCTTCGTTGGCACGTTATTAAAAAGGAGCTGTATATTGGAAACATGTATTGACGCTTCTTTTTCGACAATACCACCCTGAGGATTATTCTGGCTAGCACGAGTATGACGTTTAATGAAATTAATACCTTCCACAATCACACGCTCTGTTTTCGGATAGACCTTCAACACACGACCGGTTTTCCCTTTATAATTTCCAGAAATAACCCTAACCATATCGTTTTTCCGAATTCGAAACATCCTTAATCTCCTCTAAAGTACCTCTGGCGCCATGGATACTATTTTCATATAATTTTTCTCTCTCAATTCTCTGGCAACTGGTCCAAAGATACGGGTTCCACGAGGTTCATAGTTATTATCAATCAAAACGGCTGCATTATCGTCAAACCGGATATATGAGCCATCTTTACGCCGTATTTCTTTTTTGGTTCGAACAATCACTGCTTTGGATTTTTCCCCTTTCTTGATCATTCCTCCCGGGGACGCCTGTTTCACCGTAACGATCACAACGTCACCCACCGAGGCATACCTCCGTCCTGAACCACCAAGCACCCGGATGCATAGAACTTTTTTGGCTCCTGTATTATCTGCAACACTCATTCTTGTTTCTTGCTGTATCATCGGAACTTCCTCTTACGATTAAATCTAACGATCCAAAACTTCCACTAATTGCCAACGTTTTTTACGACTAAGCGGTCGGGATTCTTCAACTCGAACGACATCCCCCACCTGACATTTATTCTGGGGATCATGGGCATAACACTTGGAAGTTCTGCGAATATATTTACCATATACTGAATGTTTAACGATTCTTTCAATAGTGACGACAATGGTTTTATCCATATTGTTACTGATAACTTTTCCAATGAGAGATTTTTTATTTTTTTGTGGTTCCATTTTTCTTATTCCTGTGCTTAATTGCCCCTGTTGTTCTTTGGTCCGATACCCAATTCCGCCTCCTGAAGCACTGTTTTGATCTGGGCAATTTCACGACGAACCTGTCTGATTTTCAACGGGTTCTCTAATTGCTGCAATGCTTTTTGAAAACGAAGGTTTTCAAGCGCGGTTATATTATCCTGAAGCATGGCTTCAAGCTCTGCAATCGATAAATCCCTTAATTGATTCTTCTTCACGCTATGCTCCTACTTCTCGTCTTGCTACAATCTTGGTTTTGATCGGCAGTTTATGCGCGGCTGTGGAGAAAGCTTCTTTGGCTTGCTCTTCGTTTGTCACTTCGACTTCGAACAGGATTCTTCCGGGCTTTACAACTGCTACCCAGTATTCCGGAGCTCCTTTACCTTTACCCATACGGGTTTCCGCCGGTTTCTTAGTAATTGGTTTGTCCGGAAAAATTCGAATCCACATCTTACCATGTTTTCTGACTTTTCGAGTAATCGCCACACGAACGGCTTCGATCTGACGACTGGAAATCCATCCCGGTTCGAGCGCTTTCAATCCATAATGACCGAAACTGACCGCGTTACCTCTCGTGGCTAATCCTTTCATTCTTCCTGTATGTTGCTTGCGATGTTTTATTTTGCGAGGTGCCAGCATGTCTATAATCCTTTATTCCTTTTTCTTATATGATTCACCGTTACAAATCCACACTTTAACGCCAATACATCCGTAGGTTGTATGAGCCGTCACAGATGCAAAATCAATATCAGCTCTCAATGTATGTAATGGAACACGACCATCGCGGTGGGTTTCTTTCCGAGACATTTCAGCTCCACCCAACCGTCCGCTGCACTGGACACGGATACCCTCGGCGCCCATACGCATTGTGGCTTGAATAGATTTCTTCATGGCACGCCTGAAGGACACTTTTTTCACGATCTGGGCAGCAATATTATTTGCGACCAGGGTCGCATCCAATTCGGGTCGTTTTATCTCATTTACATTTACCTGTACATCGGTATTGGTCAACTTCTGCAGCTCGAGACGTAACAGATCAACCTCTTCACCTTTCTTACCGATAACAATACCCGGACGAGACGTATTGATTGAGATCGTAATTTTCTTTGAAGTCCGGTGAATATCGACACGGCTGACGCCGGCGTTTGGCAATCGTTTTAATATATAGCGGCGTAGTTTTAAATCTTCCGTTAACTTGGACTTATAATTACGTTCATCAAACCAGTTACTGCTCCAACTTTTATTAAATCCGATTCGAAATCCTATTGGATGAGTTTTTTGCCCCAAGAAACCTCCGGTTATTTTTTCCTTTTCTTGTCTTCTTTTTCGGCTACTACGACTGTCAAATGACAGGAGCGCTTGCGAATGACTGACGCTCGACCCATTGCGCCCGCTCTCCAGCGTTTGGTAATTCCACCCTCATCGGCATAAACTGTTTTTACATACAGATCTTCAGTCTCTATGTTTGAACCGCCTTCCAAACTCATCAAATTGGAAACTGCTGAGCGTACAGCTTTTTCCACAGTTACGGATGCCTTTTTACTGCTGAAATGTAGTGTGTTTATGGCGTATTCCAGATCTTTACCACGAATCATATCAGTAACCAAACGCACTTTACGAGCCGATTGTCTTACGTGCCTGCTTATTGCTTTCGCTTCCATAATGCCTATTTCTTACCTTTTTTATCTGATCCGGCATGTCCACGGAATGTCCGGGTGTAAGCGAATTCACCCAATTTGTGTCCAACCATATTTTCCGTAACAAATACCGGAATAAATTTATTCCCGTTATGAACAGCAAAGGTGTGTCCAACAAATTCAGGAGGGATTGTAGACCGTCTCGCCCACGTTTTTATTACCTTCTTCTTACCAGACTGGCTCATTTCACCAATTTTGCTTAGTAATTTTGCATCAATGTAGGGCCCTTTTTTCAGCGAACGACTCATTCTCTATTCTCCCTAATTATTTGGCGCGTCTCTTAATAATAAATTTATCGCTGGGATTGCGTTTTTTACGCGTCCGGTAACCTTTGGACGGCTGTCCCCACGGTGAAACCGGGTGTCGACCACCGGAACTTTTTCCTTCACCTCCACCCATCGGGTGATCAACCGGGTTCATGGCGACTCCACGAACTTTCGGACGGCGACCGAGCCAGCGACTACGACCGGCTTTACCCAAATTGATGTTCTCATGATCTCGGTTTCCGACTTCACCAACGGTAGCATAACATTCTGCCAGTACCAATCTCATTTCACCGGAAGGCATTTTGAGGGTAACATATTTTCCCTCTTTTGCCATGATCTGAGCCGCTGTTCCAGCACCTCTTGCAATTTGACCGCCTTTTTTGGGTTTCAATTCAATATTATGGACTAAGGTACCGGCGGGTATATTTTTTAACGGCAGTGAATTACCGACTTTAATCGGTGCATCCAATCCGGAAACAATCACATTCCCTACTTGCAAACCATCGGGAGCGATGATATACCGTTTTTCACCGTCTTTATAATTCAGTAACGCGATGCGGGACGATCTATTTGGATCGTATTCAATCGTTTTTACAACCGCCTCGATTCCATGTTTATCCCGTTTAAAATCGATCAGACGGTAGCTGCGTTGATGTCCGCCACCCCGTCTGCGGGATGTAATGCGTCCTCTATTATTACGCCCACTGGAACGTTTCAGAGGCACAAGCAGACTTTTTTCCGGTGTTGTAGTGGTGATATCCTCAAATGTATCGACCGACATAAAACGCTGTCCCGGTGTTGTTGGTTTGATTTTCTTAATACCCATAAGTCTATACCGCGGTTTCTCCTTGATAGAAATCTATTTTTTCACCTTCTTTGAGTGTTACAATCGCTTTTTTCCAGTCAGAGCGTTTGCCACTCGTGCGAATAACTCTGCCACCGCTCCGGATAGTCATCTGCTTTGATTTCCCTTTAACATTCATAGTAGCGACTTTTTCAACCTTTACTCCGAATCGGTTCTCAATAGCTTTTTTGATCTCAATTTTGTTGGCTTGCGGATGAACTCTAAAGCCATACTTCCGTTCAGTTTCCTGCAGAGCATTTATTTTTTCAGTCAAAATTGGTTTAATGATGATTGTACCTTTAATTGACATCTCTCAATCCCTATTAATTTGCCAGAAGACGGTTGTTTAATTTCTCAAATCCTACTTTATCCACCAGAAGCACCTCGCAATCCAGCATATCATAAGTTGAGGCTCTCTCTGCTTCGACCAGCAGAATATTGTAAAAATTACGACAGGCAAAGTACAGGTTTTCGGTAAGCTCCGACGTAAGCAATGTGATTCGTTTATCTTCAATATCCAGCGCTTTTAAAAGCTGACGAATCGTTTTAGATTTTGCCTCTTCAAGTTTAAAATCTTCTAAAACCTTTATTGCACCTTCTCTGTACTTATAGGCGAGGGCGCTTCTCCGGGCGAGAGTTTTAACCTTTTTATTAATCTTCATCGAATAATATTTAGGCTTTGGTCCAAATGCGCGACCACCACCAACCCAGATAGGGCTTCTTCTGGAACCCGCACGAGCACCACCACGACCTTTTTGCTTCCAGGGTTTCCGCCCGCCGCCCCGCACCTCTGCACGAGTCTTAGTGGAGTGGGTTCCCTGTCGAGAGTTGGTCATCTCGGTTTTCACCGCAAGATAGATCGAATGATCGTGAGGCTCGATGTCAAAAGATGGCGTTTTAAATGTAATTTTTTGATCGGATTCCAAACCGTCTTTTTTATAAACAATAAATTCTACGTTCAACGCTCCTGCCTCCGAATTGTTACTATGCCGTTTTTAGCGCCCGGAACGGCACCCTTGATATAAAGTAAATTGTTATCAGGGTCGATTTTAATAATGGAGAGTCCCCTCAAGGTTTTGTTATTTCCACCCATTCTTCCCGGCATTTTCATACCTTTGATAACATGGGAAGGATATGCGGATGCGCCGATAGAACCGGGCGCGCGATGACGATCGCTTTGACCGTGGGTTTTGGGACCGCCCTTGAAATTATAACGTTTTACAACGCCCTGAAATCCTTTACCTATTGTAGTGCCGGATACTTTAACTTTATCGCCTACTTTAAACAGGTTGACAGTAATTGATTCTCCAACTTTTAAATGATCAGATTCAAAATCCCTGATTTCTGATAAATGACGGTAAGGTTCAGTGTTGGCTGCTTTGAAATGACCAAGTTCCGGTTTGCTTGCTCGCTTTTCCGGTTTCTTTCCAAAACCCAACTGAACAGCCGAATATCCATCTTTCTCAGGAGTTTTAACCTGCACAACCTGACAGGGGCCGGCTTCAACAATAGTGACGGGAATTAAATCACCATTCAGTTCGAAAACCTGGCTCATCCCTAACTTTTTACCAATAATTCCTAACATGGATCTACTTCCGTTATACCTTTATCTCAATATCTACACCAGCAGGTAAATCTAATTTCATAAGAGCGTCTACCGTCTTTGAGGTTGAATTCAAAATATCCACTAAACGTTTATGAATTTTAGTCTGAAACTGCTCCCTCGATTTTTTATTCACATGAGGCGATCTCAACACCGTATACACAGTTCTCTGGGTCGGTAATGGTATCGGACCAGAGATGATGGCACCGGTTGATTTTGCAGTCGCCACAATCTTCTTGGTACTTTGATCCAGAAGATTGTGATCATAAGCTTTGAGACTAATTCTAATTTTTTGTCCAGGCACGGGTAACTCCTTACTCCAAGATTTCCGTTACGACGCCAGCGCCGACCGTGCGACCACCTTCACGAATCGCAAAACGCAATTCCTTCTCCATCGCTATCGGCGTAATCAATTCTATCGTCACCGTGACATTATCGCCAGGCATTACCATGTCTACTCCTTCCGGTAATTCAACTATACCGGTTACATCAGTTGTCCGAAAATAAAACTGCGGACGGTAACCCTT
>JADHWC010000028.1 GCA_016783665.1 Fidelibacterota bacterium
ATATATACTGCTAGAGTCGTACGTGAAACTTCAATTTGTTTACTAATCCGAAGATCAGTATTTGTTGTTGTCGGCATACGCATATCGTTCACTTTACCCGTTCCGTATGAAGAGTAGGGCAGACCGCTGCCGTAATCATACTGGAAGTTAGCCAGCCAATTACCCCACAATTTCCCAAAGCGATCCGGTGTCCTCAAAGTGATATTGGCATTGACTGTGTGAGTTTGATCAAAGTCCAGAACGTTTAAGCGGCGTTCACTGTCAAAAGCGCCGGCGCCACTGGTTGTACTGGAACTGCGGCCTTTTGCAACCGAAAAAGTATAATTCACTGATCCGCCCCAGAAATCGCCCAGTCTCTTGATAAATGAAAATTCAAGTCCTTTCATGTTTCCATAATCGGCATTGACAAAGATACGCACTTCTCTTCCGTAAAATTTTTCCAAAATATATTTATAATTGTTCATCAGATTCGTGACATCTTTATAATAACCATTGACGGAAAATTTTATATCATTTGTAAACAGATGTTCAACGCCAATCTCATAGGCAACCGTTTTTTCCGGTACCAGATCAGGATTACCGGCATAATTTCCCGTTTTTGTTAAAGACTGGTAATTCAGATTCCTGTATAGATAATAGCCGTCGGGACGCTGAAAGTAGTGTCCGTAGGAAAAACGAATAATATCACGGTCAGTAATCGGATGAGATACCGCAATTCGGGGACTGATTTGGCTTTTATCAGTAGCTTCTTGAGGATCTGTAAATATCGCAGCCCCGGTGGAATCAACGGATGTAAAAGGATTGTTGAAATCAGCCGGATAAACGACTTCATCGCCAAAACCATTCGGAGTAAAATAATCGTAACGCAAACCGATTAAAGCGATTATACCTTCGTAATCTATCTTATCCTGGATATACATACCGAAATCGATCATGTCTTCGGTCCAGATATCCAGACGATTGGTCCCGTAACCAAGTGTCCAGCTGACATTTTCCACATCCATTCTATAATGGTTGAATTCAAGACCCGTCTTAACCAAATGATTATTGGTTATCTGACTGACAAGGTCCAATTTATAGGTATTCGTAATTGAGGATTGATCACGGTATCCCGGATCATCGCCACGGATCCACCAGTAATTGTCAATTCTCTCGCGGTAAATTGGATGGGGTCCATCCTGGGTATCATCCCAAACCAGATCTTCGCTTGTGTTCCCATCGCCATCCCTGTCCTCTATATCGGGAGTTGCGTAGTGATAGTTTGAATAAAACCGTTGGTATCGGGCTTCGTAATAGGTGCGTGGTGATAACTGTTGGGTCCATACAATATATTGATTAGTAGCTATCTGGGTTTTATTCCATAAATAATCCTGCATCGGACCAACATAAATCGTTGACACCGAATCTCCAATCAGGGTATCTCCTCTAACAATAAACTGTGTCAAAGAATCAAATTTGGTCCCATAATCATCTTTGGATGGATCATCGACGTAAACATAATGTTCTATTGTAGAGCTACCGGACTTTTCATATTTTGCGTATTCATTAATGAGATAAGCATCAGCCGGGCCGTAAAGCGACGCTGGGAAATAGAATTCATCCCACTCTTTATAAGAATACATACCTCCTACCGATAATTTGGCATTTTGTCCGAAACGGGCAGTTACTTTACCCTGAATAGATTGTTTGAACAGGTTTTGATTTAAAAAATAAGCCTGGCTCCGGTCGGTAATTTCACCGGATAAAGAGAAATTTAATACTCTCGGCAGATCAAATAGTAAACCAGAACCCGGCACAGGGCCGCTTAACGACAGCTGGTATATATTCTCAAGCTTGTGCTGGTATTTTGTATCAAACCAGAGGTCCCGTTCCCCCATTAACAGATCATTCATACCGGGGCCAAAATTTGTGGAAGACACTCGAACTTTACCGGAATATTTCGAACCGCCCTCTTTCATAGCAAGATTAAGAACACCAGACTGAACATTGCCGTATTCGGCGCTGAAACCGCCAAGTGTTATTTCCATCTCCTGAATACCCGCTTCCGGAATATCCGCCGTAAAACCACCCATGTTGTCTGAATACGTTCCTGCCGGATCTTTCACTGGCAAACCATCGATTAAAACTAGAACTTCCCCGGTTCTTCCGCCACGGAAATGGCTGCCAACGACACCAGCTTGATTTCTGGCAATATCCTGAAAATTATCTATTGGTTGTAAATCTATGTCCTCAGCGCTGACTGTTGTTCTGGAGGTAAACTCATCCCTTCTTAAAAGAGGCCGTTCAGCGACTACAATGACCGATTCCGATGCTTCCAGTATTTCTGTTCCCAACTGGAAATTCAACTTCGTGGTTAAATCAATAGACACCCGAACATCTTTCACGGTTACTTCACGATAACCGATCATTGAGGCTTTAACAGAATATTCACCGACCGGAACGTTCAAGATTACATAATAACCCTCATCATCAGTAGCCGAACCGTAACTGGTCCCCTGAATGATAACATTTACTCCAACCAAAGCCTGTCCTGTTTGACTATCCGTTATAAATCCTTCGATTTTCCCGGTAACACCCGCAAAAATTACTGGCGCAAAACCTAAAATAAGGAACAACAAAAATAGTGATTTACGCATTGACCTCCTCCATAAAAATGGAAATCCTCAACAACTGAAATATATATTTAGAAAAAACACCCCTCTTAAGATGCCGTCTAAGTCAACATTTTATCCAAATATAACATATTTTAAATATAGTTAATTACATGCTGAAATCAACATAAATCTTTTTAATTTTTTATTTTTACTAAACCAACTTACCGAACAAAAATATATATTTTGTATATTAGTTAGTTCTTTTAACTAATTGACCTCAGTGCATTAAACATTCCAATAAAAATGCACGTCTACAAATATTTAACAATTTGTAGTAGAATTCAATATCATGTTTTGTTTGTATGGATTTTCTAAAAAAATGTTTCGTCCGGTGAATTATCGTTATTATTGAAAATTAAACCGCATCTGTAACGCACGGCAAATTCAATCATCTAACAGCTAAGAAAAAAAGGAGATTAAATATGTTTTTAAAAGACGAAGATCAAAAATTTGTGAAAGACCGGCTGTCCGCAATGACTCAAAAGGTGAAGATCATTCATTTCACCCAGAGCATCGAATGCAGTTATTGTCGCGAATCACGACAGCTGCTGGAAGAGTTGATATTGCTGTCCGATAAACTTTCCCTGGAAGTGGTTAATTTTCAGATTGACAAGGACGTGGTCGCCAAATACAACATTGATAAGATACCGGCAACTATATTAATACCGGAAGATGAATCCAATCCCGGAATCAGGTTTTTCGGAATACCTTCCGGATATGAGTTTCAGAGCCTTCTGGAAGATATTATTGATGTTTCCAGCTGCAATCACGGCTTTTCCGATGACGTCCTGAGAGAAATCCAGGCAATTGACAAAACTGTTCATATTCAGGTATTTGTTACTCCCACTTGTCCATATTGTCCCGCGGCAGTTCGAACCGCCCACCGTCTGGCGCTCGCCAACAAGCACATCACCGCCGATATGGTCGAAGCAACGGAATTCCCCCATCTGGCTCAGAAATACGCTGTTAGCGGAGTCCCGAAATCAATTATCAATGAAACATCGTCTTTAGAAGGCGCTGTGCCGGAACAGATGTTTATCGACAAAATTAACGATGTGATAAAAAATTAATATCAATTGCTCTTTTACAAGTGAGACGAAATCTGTGATGGTTTTTCGGATGAGATTAATTAAATTACGGCGCTTTGGAAATGAAAGACATGCATCAAGAAACAGAGCTGGTAAGCAAAGCCCAAAATGGGGATCGGCAAGCATTATCCCGGCTGGTTATAGAATATAGAAACCGTATATATCATCTCGGACTGCGACTGACCAGCAGTGAACAGGACGCCGAAGATATCCTGCAGGAAACCTTCTTGATCATGATCAGGAAAATTCATCAGTTTCAGGGAAAGTCATCCTTCTATACCTGGCTGTACCGTATCGCTATGAATATCGGACTGCGGAAACTGAAATCCAAGCCTCATAAATACCAGCACGTTTCAATAGATGATCCGGATATCGAAAAAATCAGTTCTATCGCCGCTTCAGAATGGCCAACTTTTGATTATGGTCAGATCAGTGAAAAAAGATTTCGGAAGAAATTGGATGAATTAGTCGAAAAATTGCCCGGGATTTACCGAACCGTATTCATTCTGCGGGATCTCCATGAACTATCCACCGAAGATACCAGCAAGATTTTACAAATCACCCCATCGAACACAAAAATTCGCCTCATGCGAGCTCGCAATTTTCTTAAAGAACAATTAGAGGGATTAGTGGCTGAAGAAGGTTTGATATGAAAAACCAAAATGAACTTTATAAAAAAGTCTGCAAATATCTTGGCTGTGACCTCGATTCAACTCCCTGCAAACAGATTCAGGAATACCTGAAAGTTTGCCGTAATTGCAAGGTTTATGTCGATAAAATCAAAAAAACCGTCAATATTTATAAAGTTGCCGACAGCTGCGATCAACTTCCCGATGACGTTTGTAAAAAACTGTTTATGACACTCGACCTGAATGACTCGGATCATCTGGAAGAATTCTCCGAAAAAGACTAAAAGGTTTTTATAAGACGGCGCCGTGATTTCCAAAGATACCGACATTGAAGATATTGTAAATGACTATCCCGAATTAGTCCGCCCCCTGAAAGACTATGGGATCGCCTGCGTTGTATGCGGTGAACCGGTCTGGGGCACATTGAAAGAAATTGCAAAATTAAAGAATATTCGAAATCTCGATGAGATTGTAGATACAATGAATAACATCATTAAAAAAGGTAATAAATAAGCAATGAAAGTTTCACTCCACCGCGCATCGGGCATAACATTTCTCGCCAAAGGAGACTCTAACCACTGGGTTGTTCTGGATTCAAAAAAACAGTTCGGCGGAAGCGAGGCGGCTTCCCAGCCGATGGAAATGATGCTAATGGCGCTGGGCGGGTGCACTGCTATGGATATTGAATCGCTGATCAATAAAATGCGAACGCCGGCTGAAGAATTTCAGATCGAAATAGATGCCGCACGCAGCGCCGAACACCCTCGTGTCTTTACTGAAATACATATGACATTTATTTTCAAGGGAGCTGATCTCAACAAGCAGAATATTAAAAAAGCAGTGCGTCTTTCCCAGGAAAAGTACTGCTCAGTATCGGCAACGTTAAGCCGCGCTATTGATATTAGCTACGATATTGTTTTTAATCCCGCCGAAGAATAACCCGTTACGACTCAGATCCTGCCACTTTAAGACGTAATAGCTCCCGTCTCTCTTTTTCTATCTTGTCTTTGTTCTTGGAACGTTTTTCCAAAACATCCAATAATTGAAGAGCTTCATTATATAATTTTTGTTTTTTAAACACCTCAACAAGAGTAAATGTGGGAATGGGTATCTTCAGTTCGATTTTGCCATTAATAGATCCCCGTGAATTGAAGGATATGATATTTTCATCTATTTTTCGACTGCTTTTCTTACGGGTCACGGTTGTTTTCTTAACCGTTGTTGATTTTTTAGCAGGAGGTTTCTTGTCCGTAGAAGGCGCTGTTTTTTCAGATACAGTACCCATCGCCTCAGTAGCGGGAGTTTCTTCTATTTTAGTTTCGGGGGTCCTTTTTTTTTCCGGCGCTACACCGAGATCTGGTTTTAGTCCGATTTCCTTATGGATCAAATCCATTTTCTCTTTAGGATCAACCGAATCCCTGAGCGGAACTGTAAATTTTATATCCGGTTTTGGAGCCGCTATATCAGGCGCATCGGTTTTTTTACTATCTCCTACCGGCAGGGTCCAATCTTCCTTCTGAACTTCCGCCAGAGGTTTGGATTTCAATTTGCTGAACATCTCGCTTAATGCCGATGTGGTTCCGCCGGCGACAGCTGGTTCGGGTTTCTCTAACTGTGGTTCCGGCTTAGGTTCAGCCGGTTCAACTTCATCCTCAATCACCGGGCCAAGATGTGCTTCCTCTTCGCTTAATTGAGGTTGGCTGGGTACCACTGTGGGTTTTTCTGGAACGGCAATTTCCTCTCTAGGTTGCTGTTCAGCCAAGACTACCGGTTCCTGCTCCGCTTTCGCTTCCTCAGTTTTCACTTCAGGAGCAGGCTGTGGAGAAACAGAACGCCTTGTTACTTTGGGCAAATCGATTTTGGTTAAGGTTTCTTTATCCGCGCTTTCCCTGATTTGCCCGGCTGCCACACGAGCATTTTCATCCAGGGGATTTAACTCCGCAATTCTAATATAGCAGGTTTTCAGCGCTCCGGGACTTAATGTATCTCGCCCGATTTCGACAAGTTTGCAATAGGCTTCTAAAAAACCTGAATCCAGTGAAATGGTCTGTTTTAAATGCTCTATCGCGCTTGTAATTTCGTTTGATTTAATTTCAGCCAGCGCCAGAAGATAATAACCATATGGAGATTTCGGATCTTTGGTTATGCCCTGCTGACACAGGTTTATCATGTCATCAATCCGGTCTTCCTGCAGGTAAATCTCAGCCAGGATCGGTCCCAGCTTGCTACCGTCATGGGATTCCAAATATGATTCTAAATCGGATCTATCCATCAAATCCATGTTACTCTCCTTTAAAAAGCTACTTCGACAACGAATTTATTATCAATTGGAACTAAATCAACTAAAAATATTTTCATCAACCGATTTTTTATTTTAACGCCGTCTAATGTTTATCACGATGTCATTAATCCCCGATCCGAAAAACTGGTATAACCGTCACCGGCAACGATTATATGATCTAATACCGGAATATTCATAGTCTTTCCACACTCGACCATTTGTCTTGTCAGCCGGATATCCTCGCGACTTGGCTCAGGATTTCCGCTTGGATGATTGTGAACCAGAATCACTGCGGCTGCCATGCCCAGTATTGCTTCCCGGAACACCTCGCGGGGCGTCACTACCGATGCATTTAAAACGCCCTCTGAGATAATAACCTCTTTTATCAGGCGATTATTGCTTGCCAGCAATAATACCATAAATATCTCTTTTTTCAAATCCCGCAGTTTAGGACTACAAATTCGGGCAACTTCCTCAGATGTGCGTAATACTTGATCGGGCGTTTTTGATTCCTCAATCTGCAGGCGGCGGGCAAGCTGCAACGCGGCGGCAATAGTTACCGCCTTTGTTTTTCCCAAACCTTTTATTTCCATCTGCAATATATCGTTATAGTCCATTTGAGCCAGTTTATTTAAGCCGCCCGTTTTTTGCAGCAATTCCCGGGCGACGTCCAGCGCAGAATATCCGCCGGCGCCAGATCGGATCATGATCGCCAGCAGCTCGGTTTCACTCAATTTCATTGGACCATACTGCATCAGTTTTTCGCGGGGTCGTTCCGATTCCGGCCAATTGGTTATTGGCATTCTGTAGTAGGTCGCTTCTTTTGCTTTCATCGGCTTATGCTATTTTAATTTAGGGGACGTGAACCTTCACATTTTAAATATTGTAAATTCATAATTAACATAATGATAAATCACAATGTTCGTAGAACTTCTGGTGAAGAAAGACAACTTTATTCTATCACACCCCCTTACTGTCGAGAACAAATGTAACCGGTCCGTCATTTACCAGGCTGACGTCCATCATTGCGCCAAATTTCCCGGTTGCCACAGGCAAATCTTCCCTTTTCAGGCAACCGATAAAATAGTGGTACAGCGCTTCACCTTTAGCAGGAGAGGCGGCATTAATAAAACTTGGTCGCCGACCTTTACGCCAATCACCGCAAAGTGTAAACTGTGATATGACCAGGGCGCTTCCGGACACATCCTTTACCGATAAGTTCATTTTTCCAAATCCATCATTAAAAATTCTCAAACCGGCAATTTTTGCGGTCAGGAAGTCCGCATCAGGTTCACCATCTTCCTGAAAAACACCCAGTAAAATTACGAGTCCGTGGTCAATTTTACCGATAGTACTTCCATCAACTGATACCGAGGCATTTTTGCTTCGCTGTATTACCGCAATCATCCTTCCACCCAGACATTTTCTTCACCAAATTGCTTCTGTAAAGCGGAAATGAATTTCTTCCCTGGACTGACTTTGCAGGAGCTGCTGCGAATAACTTTTACGTTGCCTTCTTTATCAAAGAGATGCAGAATAAAAAAACAATCACCGAAATATTTTTCGGCTAACTCTTTCAAGTCATCTATTTCATCTTCACCAATCTGATCAATATTAAGCCGAACAAAGACCTTTTTGGATTTTCTATCCATATACCCTTCAAGTGGACAAATTTCCTCGGCAATAATTTTACCGCCATCAGCGCCCCGGCTGCTGACTTTTCCATGGACAAAAACCGGGTTATCAATTTTGATAAGATCATTGAACTTCTCGAATACATCAGCAAAAGCCAGCATCTCTACGGTCCCATTAAGGCTTTCCAATTTAACAAACGCCATCTGCCGGTTTTTTCGATCATAAAGTTTCCGAATGCCGGCAATTAAGCCGCCCAACTGAATAGGAGCTTTATCGAGGTTTTCGAGAGGTTCAGTAAAATCATAATTTGAAAACGATTCAATCTCCGTCTTGTATTGCAGCAAAGGATGACCGGACAGGTACATTCCCACGGCTTCTTTTTCACAGGTCCAGCGTTTATTATCATCCCAGGGCGGAATATCGGGCAATTTAGGTTCCTGTATCACCGAAACTGAATTACCGGGCTCCAGATCAAAGAGATTAACCTGTTTTGTATTCTTTTCTTTCTGAAAACTATGAGTGTATTGTATCGCAATATCGATTGCCGCAAACTTTTGAGCGCGACTTCCTTCCAGATCATCCATTGCTCCGGATATTACAAGACTTTCCAGGGCTTTGCGGTTAACACACTTTAAGTCCAGCGCACTTACAAATTGAAATAATGTTTTGAATGGACCTTTTTCATTGCGGGCTTCCACTACACCTTCCGCTGCGCGCCCGCCGACATTTTTAATGGCATTCAATCCGTAACGAATACCACCATCTTCCGGTGTGAAATTCACCTCGCTGCAATTAACGCTAGGTTGAAGTATATCAGAATCCATGCTTCGAACTTCATTGGACAAAATGACTACCCGGGCGGTGTTGCCCATTTCACTGGTAAGGTTAGCTGCCATGAATTCTGCCGGGTAGTAGACCTTCAGATATCCGATTCTATACGCCAGAACCGCATATGCCGCGGCGTGGCTTTTATTAAAACCATAGCTGGCAAACTTCTCGATCAATGCATAAATCTTTTTGGCAAGATTCGCGGATATTCCCTTGTGTGCGGCGCCTTCGATGAATTCCCTTTTCAATTCAGTCATGGTGCCTTTTTGCTTTTTCCCCATAGCGCGGCGCATCAGATCGGCTTTTGCCAGTGAAAAGCCACCAATAACACTGACGATCTGCATAACCTGTTCCTGATAGACAATAATGCCGTATGTATCCTTTAAAACAGGCTCTAGTGACGGATGAGGATAAGTAATTTCCTTTTTACCCTGTTTCCGGGCAATGAAATCATCGATCATATCCATCGGGCCTGGACGGTAGAGGGCATTCATAGCTATCAAATCATCGATACTCGAGGGCTTCAATTTTTTTAGATATTCCCGCATCCCGGCTGATTCAAATTGGAATATCCCGATCGTGCGACCTTCTCCAAACAATTCCAGTGTTTGGGGATCTTTCTCCTGAATCGTTTCTAATTCCAGATCAATTCCTTTGGCACGAAGCATTGTCAAGGTATTATCAATCACCGTCAGGTTGCGCAGCCCGAGAAAATCTACTTTCAATAAGCCGATTTTATCAATGCTTTTCATATCGTACTGGGTAGTGATATCGCCGCTGGTTGACTGAAACAGCGGCACATAATCGGTCAAATCACCCGGCGCAATGACCACTCCGGCTGCATGGGTAGAGGAATGGCGGTTCATACCTTCGAGAATGAGAGATATCTCAAAGAGTTTTTTATGCTCTTCATCTAATTCGGAGGCGTCCTTTAATTCACGGCTTTGTTCAAGGGATTCTTTTAAATTGACATTTGGTCCTTCCGGTATGAGCTTCGCGATCCGGTCTACTTCCGGAAGCGGCATGCTCATTACCCGTCCAACGTCTCTGATGACGGCTCGAGCTTTCATTTTTCCAAATGTTATGATCTGGGTTACGCTTTTTTCACCGTATTTTTCTTTTATGTAAGCAATTACAAGTCCACGTTTTTCATCACAAAAATCGATGTCGATATCGGGCATGGATATTCGGTCAGGATTTAGAAATCGCTCAAAAATTAAATTGAACTTCAATGGATCAATGTCTGTAATTCCCAGCGCATACGCCACAATACTACCGGCGGCTGAACCGCGCCCCGGGCCGACCGGGATACCGGAAGTCTTCGCAAAATGGACAAAATCCTGCACGATTAAAAAGTACCCGGCATAACCCATTTTCCCGATGACACTCAGTTCATAGTCCGCCCGCTCCCTGATTTCGTTTGTAATATTCGGATAGCGTTTTTTCAATCCCTGATTAACCAGTTCACAAAGATATTCTCTGGCGGTAATTTTCTTTTCACTTTCCGGAATCGGAAAATTAGGCAAATAATGTTTTCCGACATCTAATTCAAGATCACATTGCTCGGCAATTCTAACGGTGTTTTCAATTACTTCAGGATCGTCAGGAAACAGCGTACGCATTTCATCACAGGATTTGAGCCAGAATTCATGCGGTTCGTATCTTAACCGGTCGGGATCACGTAATTCTTTCCCCATCCCAAGACAAAAATGGGCGTCGTGGGCTTCCCAATGTTCCGCCCGTGCGTAATGTGAATCATTGGTGGCAATTCGGGGCAGACCGGTCTCATCGGACAGCTTCCTGGAAATCGAGTACCAGCGCTCCTCTTCCTTTAGAAAATGATTTTGCACTTCGAGATAGAAGCGATCCTGAAAAATTTCGGCGTATTCCAGGGCTGCCTGTTTGGCTTTGTCGTAATCACCCTTTAATGCCAGATTCTGCACTTTTCCCTTAATACAGGCAGTTGTGGCAATCAGACCTTCATTATATTTGATCAATATTTCCTTATCGACCCGGGGACGGTAGTAAAACCCCTCGAGATAGCCACGGCTGACCATTTTTATCAGATTTTTATACCCTTGTAAATTCTGAGCCAGTAACACCATGTGATGATATCCGAAGCCACCATGATTTTTCGGCTTTTTATCAAAACGGCTTTTTTCAGCAACATAGACCTCACAACCGAGAATCGGTTTGATACCGTACTTCCGGGCTGCGGTATAAAACGTAATAGCGCTGAACATGTTGCCATGCTCCGTTAATGCAACCGCCGGCATTTCGATTTCTTTGATACGTTTCAACATACCATCAATTGTCTGAGCGCCATCTAATAGACTGTAGTCTGAGTGATTATGCAGATGAACAAATGTCGACATCTAAAACCTTCCTAAAAAAATCGCCAGTAATCCGAAGAATATATCGCCCTTTAAGAATGATGATAAACGGGCGCAATTTTTCGCCGAATTATCATTATGCAACGAATATAAGAAATAAATCAGCGGAATTTCCACAGCAATTATCAATGTCAGCAAATAATATTTACCGTAAATATTCAACACATAAGGGACTAAGCATCCTAACATCAGTACGAATGTAAACAGGTAAACCACTCTTCTGGCAATATCGATTCCATACTTTAACGGTATTGTCCGGGCGCCTAGCGCGCTATCTCCTTCGATGTCCTGCATGTCTTTGACAATCTCCCGGATCAGATTGAATCCGAAAGCAAGGAAAAACGGAGGAACTCCTTTGCGAATGTCTCCATAAATGCTGGCTGCGAACAGAAATGTCATCCCCAGAATTAAGCTGACCACAACATTGCCCCATAGCGGTCTCATTTTAAAAAAAATACTGTAGCTGGTTAATAAGAAAAGAGTTGTGACTAAAATAATTACCAGCTCAAGCGAGAGCAGGGGAATTGCCCAGAGTGTGCCAATTACAAACAATATAATCGAAAACAGCAGGGCGTTTCTTTTGGAAACCAATCCTTGAGGTATCGGGCGACCCGGTCGATTGATTTTATCGATCTCCGCATCACAATAATCATTCAAAGCATTCCCGGCGCCGGTATATGACCAAACAATGCCAACCGCCAGCAAAAGGACAGTCCAATCGGGAAATTGATTCATTAGCGTCCCGGTAACAAGCAAAGCTATCGCACCCTGGAATAAATTCAGGGGGCGCATCATGCGGATATATGCATATAACGTTTTCATTTGTTCAAGCGCGCCAAAATCCCACGACTTTGTTCAAGATAGTCTTTGATAACTTCAAAATTTTCAAGCCCATTTTCTCTTAATACGGATATCACATCTTTCTCCTGGTACGTCCCGCCAATCTCAACAGCTAAGACGCCACCGGCTGTAAGATGCCTGGTCGCCAATTGACTCAGCCGCCTGTAAAATATCAGAGAATCCCCCTTAGGCTTGAGAGCGATTTCCGGTTCATACTTTTTTACGGTATCCGGCAAATTATCCCAGTACTCGCCGTCAACATAAGGCGGATTGGATACAATAATATTAAACCGTCCCGTATCGGGAAAATCCTTCAGGATATCTTTTTTCACAAAACATATTCGGTCGCTAACTTTATTCAGTTTGGCATTCTGTTTCGCCAGATCGAGGACCTCTCGACTAATATCAAGAGCAAGAACCGAACATTTTTGACAAGCGGCAGCAATGGATATAGCAATACACCCCGAACCGGTTCCCACATCAAGCACTTGTGGATTGCTGTTTTGGTCTTGTGTCAGGATATTCAGCACTTTTTCGACAATAATTTCTGTTTCTGGACGGGGGATCAATACATTGCGATTTACCCGGATTTTATATCCCATGAACTCAGTGTAACCCAGTATATACTGGAGCGGTTTGCCGGTTACCCGTTCTACCAGAATTTTCTTAAACGTCGATAATTCCTCAGCGCTTAGCGGTCGTTCATGATTCAGATAAATATCAATCCTGGAGCAATTCAGAACATCTCTCAGCATCCATTCCACTTCTATCTGAGGAGATTCGATGCCTTTGTTAAAAAGGAAATCTTTTGACCATTTTAACACATCAACAATACGCCAGGTTTGAGGAGTAGAAGTATCCATATGACAAGTGAAATTTAACCGAGATTTCCCGGAGTTCAAGGAATATTATGATTTATCAAAAATATATTGAGAATTTCCGAGATCAAGACCCTGCAGATGAATGCTGTAACAGATCTATGTTATGCGCGATTTTAGCGGCTTCGATAAGTTCGTCCAAATCCCCTTCCATGACAGAATCCAGTTTATAAAGCGTCAGGCTGATGCGATGATCTGTAACTCTGCCTTGTGGAAAATTATAAGTTTTGATTTTTGCACTGCGATCACCGGTACTCACCATTGATCTTCGTTGTGCAGCAATTTCGGCTTCCTGCTCTGACTGCTTGTTCGCCAATAACCGGCTGCGTAAAATTTTCAGAGCTTTGGTTTTATTTTTATGCTGGGATTTTTCATCCTGACATGTTACGACCAGATTAGTCGGTAAATGGGTAATCCGGATGGCTGATTCAACTTTGTTCACATGTTGTCCGCCGGCGCCGCTGGCGCGATAAGTATCTATTCGAAGTTCTGCCGGATCAATACTGACATCAACGTCTTCAGCCTCAGGTAACACTGCTACCGTAGCTGCCGACGTATGGATTCTGCCGGATGTTTCGGTAACGGGAACGCGCTGAACCCTGTGTACTCCCGATTCGAATTTTATCGTTCCGTAAACATCATTTCCGCTTAGAGAGAAGATTATTTCTTTGAATCCGCCGATTCCCGTTGTACTACTGGACAGATCTTCAACTTTCCAGTTTTTCCGTTCAGCGTATTTGACATACATGCGGTAAAGATCGGCGGCAAAGATTGCGGCTTCATCTCCGCCTGTACCTGCACGTATTTCAACAATGGCATTTTTATTGTCATTTGGATCTTTCGGAATCAATAATATTTTTAGTTCTTCCTGGAGTTGCTCTTCCCGGCTTCGGAGATCATTGATCTCTGCATTGACCAGCTCCTTTAATTCGGCATCGGACCCATTAAGAATCTCAAGATCTTCTTCGATATTTTTAACAATCTTAAGATACTCTTTCGACTTTTCCACGATAGAAAGAAGATCTTTATGTTCCTTGGTTAGTTTCCGATAGTTATTCTGATCGGTCAGTACCTCGGAATTTGAAAGTTCCTGTACGATATCATCGAACCGTTGCTGAATCTCGCGTAGTTTCTCTTTCATATAAATATCAGTTATTCAACCGCTTCTGCAATAAAGGTTTGACCGACATACTCCGAATATTTTTCGCCAAAGGCTGTTTTAAGAGCAATGATTGCAACTTCAAGTTGTTCGTCACTCGGAGCTTTGGTGGTGATACGCTGAAGCCATAGCCCCGGCGCCGACAGCCATTGTCCCCACCACCTTGCCTGGTTTCGGGCGGTTAATTTTAAAAATTCATACCCAACTCCGGCTACGAGCGGCATCAGAAGCAAATGAAACACCAATCGCAAAGACAAGGTGATTTTCCCGATAATCAGAATAATAACCGTATCAATTAAAGCAAACATTAAAATTGACGACAACAGTACGATAAAAATAAAACTGGTCCCGCAGCGGGGATGAAATGTCGTAAAGGAACGACTACTATCCACAGTAAGCGCCTTACCACTTTCAAATGTATATACAATTTTATGTTCAGCCCCATGGTATTGAAACAGGCGCTGTACATCTTTCATCAGGGATATAAGCCATAGATAAACAAGAAAGAAACCAATACGCCATAATCCGGCAACAATATTAAATACAAGGGCTTTGCGTTCAATACTCAATACTTTCGTTGTAATGTACAGCGGCAAAAATCCAAATAACGCCATTCCAAGCGCGATAGCAAATATCATCGTTAAAGCAGAGAGAAATTTATTCTGTTTTTTAGGTTTTTTACCCTGAGCCTCTTCTTCGGCTTGAATAGCAATATCAGCCGAGAACTGAAGGGTACCCAGACCAATTTTCAAGGACTCGAAAAGAGATACGATACCACGAAAAACTGGTTTCTTTAACAAGGAAACTTTTTCTGTAACCGATGTAAAGTCGGTCAGTTTTGTTTCAATTTTTCCATCTGGTTTGCGAACAGCGGTAGCATAGGCGCCAGGCACTCGCATCATTACACCCTCAATCACTGCCTGCCCGCCAACTAAAATCTTTTTGCCCATAAGTGTACAAAAAAACAGCGACCCCTTCCTCAGAAAGAAGACGTCGCTATATTTTATGAAGTTGCTAACCTTTATTACTGGTTCTGTTGTACTTGCGATTAAATTTCTCGATGCGTCCGGCTGAGTCGATCAGTTTTTGTTTACCAGTGAAAAACGGATGACACGCCGAGCAAATTTCGATCTTCTGATCACCACCGGTTGAGCGTGTTTCAAAAGTATTCCCGCAAGCACAGGTCACAACACATTTTTCATATTTTGGATGAATCTTCGGTTTCATTATTTGGTCCTTTATTCTAACATCATGGTTGCATAAAGCGTGCAAATATACAACGTTGATGCCCTTAAAATCAAGAGAATAAAACGGATTTATATATTGTTAAATTCGCTCTACTGGTTCATGGATTTTAGAAATTCACGGTTATTATTAACCCGCTTCATCCGTTCAAGCAGAAATTCCATGGCTTCAACCGGATTCATTTCACTAAGAAGTTTTCGCAATACCCAGACGCGTGCCAGTTCGGCGGATGAAAGCAATAATTCTTCCTTACGCGTGCCGGATCTATTCACATCAATGGACGGAAAAACACGGCGATCACTAAGACGGCGATCCAGAACCAGCTCCATATTACCAGTTCCCTTGAATTCTTCAAAAATCACGTCGTCCATACGACTACCGGTCTCGACTAATGCTGTGGCGATTATTGTCAGACTTCCTCCATTTTCAATATTTCGGGCAGATCCGAAAAAACGTTTAGGGCGGTGCAGTGCATTTGCATCAATACCACCCGAAAGGATTTTACCGCTATGCGGAACAACAGCATTGTGCGCTCTTGCTAATCTGGTAATACTATCAAGCAGGATCACAACATGGAACCCCAGTTCAACCATTCGTTTTGCTTTTTCCAAAACCATACTTGCAACCTGAACATGTCGTTCCGGCGGTTCATCAAAAGTAGAACTAACCACCTCGGCTTTTACGGATCGCTCCATATCTGTCACTTCTTCAGGGCGCTCATCAATCAACAGAACAAACAGAATTATCTCGGGATGGTTTGTGGTAATGCTGTTGGCAATCTGTTGCAGTAACATAGTCTTACCGGTCTTTGGTTGAGCGACAATCAAACCTCTCTGTCCTTTACCAATCGGGCATAATAAATCCATCACGCGCATAGATAGGTTCTTGGTATCCGTTTCCAACTGAACACGGCTTTCCGGGTAGAGCGGCGTCAGACTATCAAAGGATTTTTTTGATTTCACAATTTCCGGGTCCAACATATTTACGGCATCAACCCTCAGCAGAGCAAAGAATCGTTCATTGTCTTTCGGCGGACGGATCTGACCGGATATAACGTGACCGGTACGCAACCCGAATCGTTTTATCTGGGAAGGGGAAATATAGACATCATCCGGGCCAGGCATATAGCTTAATTCTTCTGACCGTAAAAACCCATATCCTTCATCCATCACCTGTAACACACCCTGGGAGAATATTCGCCCATCTTTTTTAACGCTTGCCTCGAGAATTTTATAGATCATATCTAATTTTTTGAGACCTGTATGTTCTGGAATTTCCAGCTTGACCGCTATATCGGTCAGCTCTTTAATCTTCATAGATTGAAGAGACGTAATCGTCAGTTCTTTCTCCATTATTAATTCCTTAATATTAATAGAATATATTCAAAAAGTTATTTCACAGTTGGGAGGTCCAAAAAGGCAGCTTGGTAATTACACCTTGAAAATTAAAATATATATACCATTTTGTCAAACATTTATTTTAAAAAATTTATACACTGCCGGCGCAATATAATGACTCCCGAGGATTAACAGGCTGTCATTTGCACTCAATGAATTCACGACCTCGGGCAGAAAATCCTCAAAATATTTATTTACAACAATATTATCTGGAAGGAACGATTTCTCTAATTCCTTCGCTAACTTAGTGGCAGGCGCCGATTTGCCATTGGGAATTTCCGAAATATATATAAAATCAGCCCAGCGTTTCAGAATACTGCCAAGAGATCTGATGGTTTTTCGCTGTCCCAGGGTCAATAATATTTTAATTTTCCGACCTGGCATTACTTTCTCCAGGGTAGAGGCGACCTGGCGAATGCCTTGCAGATTATGACCGACATCATAAAGAACAAGTGGCTGCTTGGAAAGTATTTCCAGCCTGCCGTGCCAGCGGGTTGCTTTGACCCCTTTTTGAATAGCTTCAGATTGAATTTTGAAGCCGGAAATCAATCGGACCGCCGACACTGCCGTTTGTAGATTGGATACTTGATGGTCCCCAATTAGCGGCAATGTTACACCGTTCAGCCTTAATTCGTCACACTTAATATTTACCTCCTGTCGGTCAATTTGCCGATCCACACCAGAGACCCGGCAGAGATCCGGCGCATAATGAAAAACTGCAGATTTGCCTCTTGCATCATTTTTTAAGATATGCTTGACTCCCGGACGTTGTCTCGCTGCCAGGCAAGGAACACCTGTTTTTATTATTCCCGCCTTTTCCCGTGTAATCTTGGCTAAAGTATTCCCTAAAAACTCCTCATGGTCTTTTCCAATGGGTGTGATAACCGATAAAAGCGGCGTAACAACATTGGTAGCATCAAATCGACCGCCCAAGCCTGTTTCTAAAACGGCAATATCCACTTTTCGCCGGCGGAAATGATCAAATGCCATAGCGGTCGTGGTTTCGAAAAAGGTCGTGTCGATCTCATCGATCAATGACCTGTGATTATGAATAAAACTTACTATTTCCTCATCGCTGATCTTTTCATTGTCAACACGTATCCGTTCATTGAATCTGATCAGGTGAGGCGATGTATACAGTCCTACTTTATATCCCGCAGCCTGAAGAATAGAGGCAATAATAGCGCAAGTAGAACCCTTTCCATTTGTTCCGGCAACGTGAATGGTCCGGATTTTCTTTTGGGGGTTGCCGATTCGATCGAGAAATAACAGGACCCGCTTTAAACCGGGTTTGATTCCTTTCCCGTCTAAAGCATATAGATATTGTAAATCCTGATGGATGCTTGAGTCAATAAGTTTGGGTTCCATCAGATGTGATCATCAAGCGCAATGCGGTGGACATTCATAAGCGGTTGTCCAAGCAGGCGACGGGCGATTTCTTCAAATTTCTGGGGAAAATCACTAACATAAAAAAGATGCTTTGGATCAGTTTTTGCCTCTTTCAACAAGTGATGTGATTCCAGGGTTTTGCGAACTTTCACAGCTGTTTCTATTGCACTGTCAATGATCCGAACATTACCATCGACTATTTTTTTAATTGTTTCTTTAATAATCGGGTAATGTGTGCATCCCAGAATCAAGCTATCTATCTTATTTTGCATAAGAGGATTGAGATATATGTGGGCGATCTGCTCCGTGACCGGCGATTCAATCCAGCCCTCTTCCACGAGCGGAACAAACAACGGACACGCTTGTGAAAACACGGAGACATTCGTTTCCAAAGTCTTCAATATTTTCTCATATTTCCCGGCAGATATTGTCGCCGTGGTGCCGATGATCCCGATACGCCTGCTTACACTTTCGCGTAATGCCGCCCGGGCTCCCGGTTCAATAACATCAATTACAGGAACACTGCTGGACTTATTTATCTGGTCGAGCGCCACACTGGATGCCGTGTTACACGCCACTACAATTAATTTGACTCCCTGATTTTGTAGAAATCGGGCTATCTGTTGCGAAAATTTCTGAATTGTCAAGGGACTTTTGCTACCATACGGCACCCGGGCTGTGTCACCGAAGTAAATTATTGACTCGCCCGGTAGGTGTTTCATCAATTGGTTGACGACTGTTAATCCACCGAGACCGGAATCAAATACACCAATCGGTCGTTGTTGCAAACCATTAGTTCTGGGAGACGGATTTATCGCACACCTCCTTGAATTCTAAAACACTTCTATAAATCGCTTCGGCGATCTTTTGACGGTGTTTACCGCTATTTAATTTTCTTGCTTCCGCCTTATTGGAGTTAAAACCAAGCTCGCAGAGAAGCTTCGGCATATCGGCATCCACTAAGACATAAAATCCCGCCTGTTTAACTCCGCGGTTTTTCTGGTTAACATGCTCCGTGAAATTCCGTGATAAGATTCCTGCTAACAACTCACTATCCCGCATATTAACTGAGTGAACCATGTTCGCCAATATATTTGTAATGTCGTCATAACCCTGATATTTAGCCTTGTCTTCTGCCTCCTCAAGCTGAATAACCGCGTTTTCAGCTTCTGCAACTCTAATCGCATCTTCAGACCTTCCGGGGCGGAGTAGGTAAAATTCAAGCCCGTTTGCAGTATGATTATTGTCAAGACCATTGACGTGCAAACTTATAAAGAGTTTACCACCGGATTTATTGGCAATTTCCGGTCGTTTCCACAAGGGAACAAACACATCGGTTTTTCTGGTGTAAACCACTTTCAGGTTTTTCTTTTTTTTCAGGAGCCGTCCAACCCTCAGAGCAATATCCAGCACAATATCTTTTTCATGCATGTAGCCCCATCTGCCCGGAGTTCCGGGATCTTTCCCGCCATGCCCGGGATCCAGAACGATAGTGTCTATAATCCAGGCTGTTTTTGCTTCCTCGATTTTGCGTTTAATATCCCTGTTTAACGGCAAAAAGAGAGACACTAGAATGCTGCCGCTGCGAAGATCATAATGCACATCGGCAGATTTGAACTGGCGATTCAAGCGAAATCCCAACTGAACCGAAGACCCCGTAGCAATCGCCTCCACCCGCTGAAAAGCGTTTGTGGGATTTACGGATGATAGCGCAAGGGAATCACATTCCGCTCCATATATGGTAAGATAAAACCAACTATTCCCTTTAAAAAACGTCGAAAAATCGGAGTCCTTAAATGTTCCCTCTGCAGCAATCCGCACCGTAACGCCATTGGCTTTTTCCTCATAACGAATCCCGGTTAAATTGACGTTTTGAGAACGTCTCCTGCCGGGTTGCGCCGCAACAGTGGTAGTATGAACAACGGTATTTTCCTTTATGTGATATGGTTCAGCGCTCATTGTCACGGAATACTGTAGAGAGGGAATTACGTTTTGCTTGACGAGTTCTAAAAAGGATGTTGCCGGGACATAGACGTCTTCGTCAATTAGCAAAGCCGGTCCGGTCATCTGAAAAACCTGGGCGTCGAACATTACAAATGAGTTATTAACCGTAATTTTGACCTTTTTTTGTGTAAAAAACAGGACGATCTTGCCGCTCTCTTTTCGATAATATGTCCGAACATTAAAGGCTTTGGCAAAATCCCTGGCGGAAACATATTTTGCCTTATCAATCGTTAAAATCTTAATCTTGCAGTCTTTATCAGGCGGTGGCGGATATGCAACCATCAGGCGCTCGGATAAAGCGCCGAAAACCAGAGTATGTAGCAGTAAAAATATGGTAATTAGTTTAATCTTCATAGAAATCGGCAGGAAATTACGAACTCCCCGTTCATAAATCAACCAACATCTGAAATTCTATGACAACTGTTCTGCGAAAATGCTTATCCGCAATACCTCGTTTTGTCTGTATCTTAGCGGTCGTTATCCATATAAACGATTCACTAATTTCCTTTTGCAATGTAAAAAACCACCGGTATCCGGTTCCATTTAAGGATACCATATTAAACCGCAAGGGTGTTCCCGGTTCGTATAAATAGACGCGGGAAGCAAAAGCAGTCGCATAAAAATGAGTTGTTCCTGCGGTTAATTTCATTTTCCCGGGTGATTTAATTGTCGAATAAACGCTAACTGCCATGCCCGTATTTTTATCGGTACCTGTTTGCAATTTTACAACTGTGCTTCTCATCGAAACTGATAATTCATCCAAAATATTATATCGAGCCGAGAGAGACAATTGATTCTTAAGAATATGCTCGAATACGGATTGGCTGATTGATCGACGTTTATAACGTAAATCCAAAAAGTGACGCCCACGCCACCGACGGTGAAGTGATATCAAAGCATCTGTTCCTCGCGGGGGATCAACGCCCGGCTCCATTGAACGGTTTTTAGCAAAAAAATCGATATATGCCCCTAATCGATAGTTTCTGTTCAGTTTGCCCTGTATGCTCAGATATAAAGATCTTTCATTGGCGGTCGTGCCCGAATATTCTTTCATTACGGATGACAGAGGCGTAAAAAACCAATCGGAAAAATAACGAATCTGGATACCGACCTTATACCCTGCCTGACTGAAAATAAAGCCCTGAACGAATGCAAGCTCATGTGTGCCCAGTAAGGCGTACTCACCGGAAAACATCCAGCTGCCTGCCGTGAACTTATTATAAACCGAGAGCCCTGCTTGTCCGAAATTCCTATTGAATTTTGCAACGGGGTATGAATATTGCGACTGATAAAATAAAACTCCCCATTGATTATCTGCTTTTGAGTACAAAACTCCGCCACAAATAGTTCTTTCCGAAAGAGCGTCCTTTCCAGCTATTTCTGCGTCAGTAACATGACTTCCGCTTGTTCGAAATGATTCAACCACAGAATCCTTGATCGTTGCATCGAGTTTATGATAGGATACCAGAGAATACAGGGTAATTTTTTTAAGACGGCAGGTCAGGTTGATTCCGTGTAAATATCGGTTCTCATCCGATCCCATATATACTCCGAAACGCTGGGAACGGGGTAAAATATTGCCCATAACATTGGCGCTTTTTCCCGCCATACCGTTCATGGAAAAAAGCAACCCGTGCCCCCAATTAAAACGAAAAGAAGCCGCCGATATCTCCAACCGGTCCAGCAATAGCGGCGTTTTCAGGCAAACGTTGCGATAATCCCAGACAGCCCGTTCGTCATGATCTCTTTCTGCGACAATTCCTATCATGCCACCATTGTTGTTTACTATTTTTCCCCTTAGCAGGTTTTTGTGTATATCTATATCCGGATCCGTTTTGAACGAGAAAAAATTCATGGCGGAAATTTTATGTTGTGAACGCTTTTCCGATAATTCAAAAAAGAATTCAATCAATTCTATCTCTTCGTCTTTTAGCCGGGCTTCTTTCTGGAAATCACTCCAGTTTTCCGTCTGGACATTCCGATTTTTAAATATAATCAGCTTTTCTTTTATGTGGTCTCTCAGAGGCAGGGTTTCAATATCCGTAATATTACATCGGTCCCACTGCAGCGGATTGATGATAAATTGTTCCAGGTAAGATTCCAGATCACTCTCAGGGATATTTTCCATGTCCAGATAAAGAGTCAGCAATTCCGAGGGTATAATACCGCCAATCAACAGGACTGTCTGACATAACATAATTACCAGAAGACTTGTTTTCTTTATTAAAAACATATTCCGAACCCGCAGTACAAAGTATAGGGAAGCACCAAATGATGAAGAAAAGCTGCGTCAAAGCGGAATTGCTTCCAATGAAGTGTCAGACCTCCCGTGAACCGATCTGGATTCAACTGGGCGCCTACCATCAAATCCAAACACGATAGTGTTTTAATGCGTACACCGGTACGCGTCGAAAAAGGAAACTCGGTGTCTTTAAACAACTCCAAACACCAATCAATTCTTGGGTGGGGCGTATAGCTTAATCCGGCTGAAAAACATTCCGGCAAACGGTTTGACCGATCATATAACGAAGGACTATTTACATTCTGAAACAAGACGGCAAATTGCACCTGCTCGTTTATATAACATTTAGCTCCTATAGTCAGCCCCACCGTTCCATCACTGTCATATCCGCTTATAGCAATATGATAATAATGAAGTGAGATGCCTACTGCCAGGACATTTATAATACGACGCGCATGATTGAATACTATTGTTTTTTCCTGATAAACAGGGTTCCCAAAACTTCGCAGAATTGCTCCGTAACTTCTCTTTCTACTAGACGTCCAACCAGCCTGTACCTCATAGTAATCAAGCCCTTTAATGCCAAAAATTCTCGAATAGTCAAACCGCAAATATTTTCCGACAGCCTCTGTTTGAGCTGCCGGATTCAGGGAATAAGGATACAGCGAAATAACATTACCAAGAGCAATAGACGATGGATTGACGGTCTGGAGCTCAAACGCAGCAAATCCAGTCGTTACCAGAAAGCAGACTATTATCATGGATTTTTTTATCATTATAAGAACACATTCCTTTTCAATTACACCATGCCTGCTTATATAACCAGCTGCGGACGAACAGGACTGCAAATAAACAGAATCCCTGTTGTCTCGCTTTATTTTAATTTATGTGACGCTTCAGACAGATTGACAAATCAAACTATCTGAAGCATCGTATCTCTTAGTTATTTTTTCTTTTTTTTATCTTTTTTAACGATAGCATTTTTACGCTCACTGCGCGGCACAAACGTGTTGAGTTTTTCTCTGACGATCAGGGGATGATCGCGATTGTGCAAACAAAGGATACCTTCAATCATGAATTCTTTCATCATAATCTCTTCATCTGAGCGGCGTTTAAGCTTTCCGCCAATAGGAACAAAAAGTAGATTTGCCAGAAGCAAACCATAAAAAGTGGTCAGCAGTGCCAGCCCCATTCCACCAAGCAGCTCCTTAAACTGAGTAGCCACATCAAACTCAAAGGAACTTGCCACAGCATCAACACCGGCAGCTGCTCCTCCGGTAAAATTTTTCATCATGACAATTAAGCCAACGATCGTTCCCACCATACCAAATGCCGGCGCATAAGTTCCCATGTAAAAGAATATTTCCTGTCCAATAGTGTGGCGTTTTTGCATGTTGGACAGTTCCAGATTAAGATAATTGCGAAGCCGGACCTGGTCTTTTTCATTGATTGCCAATTCAATGCCGCTGCGCATGAAATGATCATCAATTTTATTCAAATCGTTTTCTAATGAGATCAGACTCTGCTTGCGGGCTTTTCCGGAAAACTCGGTAAACTGATCAATGATCTTCTGATAACCGCTATTTGTGCGTTTAAATGCGTTTTTAACAACTCCGAAAACACCCACGAGGTTTTTTAAAGGATAATTAACAAAGGTAGCTGCGAGTGTACCTCCCAGCACAAGCGCCAGCGCCGGTAGGTTCCAGAAATATTCTCCGGTACCGCCCTTTGCCGTAATCGAATAGATTACTAATCCTATTCCAGTTGCTAATCCTATCAGAGTGGCGACATCCATAAGCGGTCCTTATATGATTTCAATATAAACATAAACCGTTGCTAAAAATTAATAATTTTCTCCGATAAAACAACATTAATTTTTTATCGGACGTTCAATAACCCGGAATACTTTTTCGCCTTTTTTTGCCATTCGGTAGCGTTCACGGGCGAGTTTCTCAATATAATCAAGGTCGTTTTCAAGCCGGGGTATCTCAGCAACAAGAGAATCCCGCTCGGCTTTAAGTTGTTCGATATGTGACTGAATCTGGCTTTTTTGTCTGTTTAACAAATAAATCTGATAAAGTCCATAATCGCCGATTACAAAGAAAATTATAAATACGGTTATAAGAGACAGAACACCCAGAATCCAGTATAAATGCCTGATATTAGAGGCATCAGGATATTTTTTATACCGGACTCTGGATGCTTTTTTAGCCATTATTTTAGGGTATTCAGTCCCCGGAAAATTGCTTCGTCTTCCAGTTCTTCCTCAATCCGCAATAACTGGTTGTATTTGCAGATACGGTCAGTCCGGCAGGCGGAACCGGTCTTGATCTGTCCGGCATTAACAGCAACTGAAAGATCAGCGATGGTAGTGTCTTCTGTTTCTCCGGAACGATGGGAAATAACAGTGGTAAATCCATTCCGGTGCGCCAGATTAATCGCATTAAGTGTTTCGGTAAGAGTCCCGATCTGGTTCAATTTAATCAGGATAGAATTGATCGCTTTTTCATCGATAGCGCGGGTCAGTCGCTCGACATTGGTAACTGTCAAATCATCGCCGACGATCTGAATTCTGTCACCAAGTTCCTTGACCATGTATTTCCAACCGTCCCAATCGTCTTCCGCCAGTCCGTCTTCAATTGAAACAACAGGATATTTAGCAACCATATCTTTATAATAATGCACCATTTCTTCAGAAGATAGTGAACGGTTCTCCGATTTCAGGTCGTATTTTTTTGTCTCCTTATTGTAAAATTCAGAGGATGCCGGATCAAGCGCAATAAACAACTCTTTGCCTACTTTATAACCGGTTTTTTCTGCGGCTTCGAGAATTATTTCAATAGCTTCGATATTCGATCTCAGGTTCGGGGCAAAACCACCTTCATCACCGACAGATGTATTCAACCCTTTAGATTTCAAAACATTTTTAAGATGGTGAAATGTCTCCACTCCCATTCTCAGGGCTTCGTGAAAAGATGTGGCGCCCAGCGGAAAAATCATGAATTCCTGAAGATCGACATTGTTATCGGCGTGGCTGCCGCCATTTATTATATTCATCATCGGAACCGGCAAAACGCGCGCATTAATTCCACCGACATATTTGTAGAGCGGCAACCCGACAACATCCGCTGCGGCTTTGGCAACCGCTAATGATACCCCAAGCGTTGCATTGGCGCCTAATTTATTTTTATTGGGCGTTCCATCAATTTCCAGTAAGATATTATCTATGTACGCCTGATCCAGAACATCTTCGCCAATAATCTCCGGGGCAATAATATCATTTACATTCTGGACCGCTTTTAAAACACCTTTGCCCATATAACGACCCTTGTCGCCATCACGCAACTCAACCGCTTCATGTTCACCTGTTGAGGCGCCGGAAGGAACAGCCGCAGTACCGTAAAAGCCACTTTCTGTTAAAACTTCCACTTCGACCGTCGGATTACCACGGGAATCCAAAATTTCACGCGCATTGATATCAATTATTGTACTCATTTAATACTCCTCTTCATTATTTTTTTAGTGTAAATGCTATGAAATCACCGGCGAATTTACTCACAGCCCGGCATATTGTCAATGACCTCTTATACGTCTCACTTTCTGTAACTTTTTTTATTCAAATCTCACATACCCTAAAACAGATCACGCATAATCTGTCTAAATCATAATTTAGAATATAAGTGAAACCGTAATAATTGTCAAAAAATTTCTAATGTCCAGATGAAATTAATTCTCAGATTTATACTATTAGCATCATTGTATTATTGACACGTTTTTCAGTATATTATTCCGCTCATTTTTAATTGCATCATAGGAACTGATGAGAAAAATACAGCGAATTGCGGTACTTACAAGCGGTGGAGACGCCCCGGGTATGAATGCAGCTATCCGGTCAGTCGTTCGATCCGCCATAAATGAAGGCATATCCGTCTTTGGCATCAACGGCGGCTTTGAAGGATTAATCGAAGGTGAAGTAATGCCTCTTTCCCGCCGATCGGTCAGTAATATCATTCAAAAAGGCGGAACATTCCTGAAAACCTCCCGAAGCGAATCTTTCCGGCATAGTGCCGGTCGGAAGCGAGCCGCTAATGTTTTAGGGGAATGGGATATCAGCGATTTGATCGTGATTGGCGGTGACGGCAGTTTTCATGGCGCTCATGCATTATATGCAGAACACAACATAAACGTGATTGGAATTCCGGGTACAATTGACAATGATATTTACGGAACCGATCTGACTATCGGGTACGATACAGCGGTCCATACCGCTCTTGATTCCATTGATAAAATACGGGACACCGCTGCATCGCATGACCGCATTTTTCTCGTTGAGGTAATGGGCAGACACGCCGGTTTTATTGCCCTCGAGGCGGGAATATGCGGCGGCGCCGAGGAAATTCTGGTACCTGAAACGGAAACTACAATTGACGCCTTGGGGGATCTCATTAAAAACTGGTCAAAAACCGGAAAAACCAGTAGCCTGATCGTTGTTGCCGAAGGACACAAACTGGGCTCGGCATATGAAATTGCAGCCAAACTAAATGAAATTTTTAACATTGATTTTCATGTGTGCGTGTTAGGACATACCCAGCGGGGCGGCAGCCCGACCGCCACTGACCGGCTACTTGCCAGCCGCCTCGGTTTCCATGCTGTACATGCTTTGATGGAAGGCAAAACGGACGTTATGGTCGGCTGGTCAAACAATCATGTAACCTATACCGCCCTCCCGGATACCTGGGAGATGAAAAAACCGCTGGATGAAGAATTATTGAAAATCTACAGGATTATATCATCATGAGTGGCAAGAAGAACATTGGAGCGCTAACTGTTGATCAGATTGTGCAGGTCGTCTCAATATTCCGTGAGCGTTCTCTGGATGGTATCATAGAAAAAGGCGTCGAACTGATCCCGAAAATATTTAAATGGAAAGGATGCTCCATATTTCTTTATGATGATGAAGAAGATATTGTCTTCATGAAAAAAACCAGCGGGTTATCTTCCGACATTAGTGACGAAATATTTTACCGGCGCAATGAAGGACTCACCGGCTGGGTGTTTGATAAAAAGAAACCACTGCTTATCCG
>JADHWC010000098.1 GCA_016783665.1 Fidelibacterota bacterium
AAAGGGTTGAATTAAATTAATAATACTTCGTGTCTTTGTGTCTTTGTGGCAAAAGTAAAGGAGAGAGTAAAATGAAAGTATTAATCACCGACGGTCTTAGTCCAAAAGGGCAAAAAATCCTGGAGAACAACGGGATTGAATTTGATATTCAATTCTACGACACAAATGAACTAATTAAAGCAATTGCGGATTATGACTCGGTATTGGTCCGCTCCGCAACAAAAGTGCCCAGAGAGCTTATCGATGCCGGCAAGAAGCTGAAGGTCATAGCCCGCGCTGGCGCCGGGATTGATAATATCGATCATCAATATGCTAAATCCATTGGCATTCCCGTACTGAATACTCCAGGCGCAAATTCTGCGTCTGTCGCCGAGTTGGTCTTTGCTCATATGTTTGCCCTGGCGCGTTTTATCCCTCAGGCGAATATCACAATGCGCAACGGCGAATGGAATAAAAAAGCCTACAAGGGCATCGAGCTGGCGGGCAAAACTCTGGGTATTATAGGTTTTGGTAAAATCGGACAGATTACTGCGAATATTGCCCTGGGACTGGGGATGAAAGTACTGGCAACCGATGTTATTGATGTTAAAACCGACTTGGATGTAACTATAACATCCAAAGAAGAGGTATTCAAGAACGCTGATTTCGTATCACTGCATATTCCGAAACCTGCCCAGCCTTTCATCACTAAAAAAGAAATTGATATGATGAAAGACGGCGTCTATATCATCAATTGCGCTCGCGGCGGCGTGGTGGATGAAAAAGATTTACTCGATGCACTGAATTCGGGTAAAGTCGCCGGCGCCGGTATTGATGTGTACATGGAAGAGCCTACCAGGAACATAGAACTGGTCAGTCATCCCAAAGTATCCGTAACGCCACATGTTGGCGCCAGCACTAAGGAAGCCCAGGATCGCGTGGGTATTGAAATCGCCGAAAAACTTGTGGAAGCCCTGAAAAAACTGTAAAGACAACCCGTATTTGATAACCTGAAAGGAAACCGATGGTCAAGATTAAGGGGCTTAAAGGAATTCGCCCAATCAGAGAACTGGTATCCCGAGTGGCATCACGCCCCTATGATGTACTGAATTCAGAAGAAGCTCGGGTTGAAGCGGAGGGGAATCCCTATTCCTTCCTGCATGTGGTCAAATCAGAAATCGATCTTCCGGAAGATACCGACCACTACGATGAAAGCGTATATCTAAAAGCGTCGGAAAATCTCCAGACTATGATCAAAAATGGCTGGCTGATCCAGGATAACACTGACTGTGTCTATGTATATCGCCAGATCATGAACGGTCACGAACAGTATGGACTGGTCGTGGATGCCTCGGTAGAGGATTATCTCGATGGTAAAATCCGCATTCACGAACTGACCCGGGAAGTAAAGGAAAAGGATCGCATTAACCATATAAAGTACACCGATGCCAATACGGGTCCCGTATTTTTAACCTATCACGCCCACGAAACGATTGATGGCATCGTGAATAATATCGTTAAGAATAAACCTGAATATGACTTCACCGCCGATGACGGTATCCGGCATACGGTCTGGGTAGTAGATAATCCGGCAATACAAAAATTATTGATAGATCAATTCAGTCAGATTCCCTTTACCTACGTTGCCGATGGTCATCACCGCTCAAAATCAGCCGCCATGGTCGGTGAAATGCGTCGCAAAGATAACCCCGATCATACCGGCGCTGAAGAGTACAACTGGTTTCTAACAGTGCTGTTTCCTCATAACCAGCTTAAAATCCTGGATTACAACCGCGTTGTCAAAGATCTGAATGGATTGAACGATCAGGGATTCATCCAAAAGATCCGTGAGAAATTTGATTTCTCCCGGGTTTGCTGCCACGGTTCTGCCAAACCTGAATCTGCAAATACGTTTGGTATGTATCTTAATCGGCAGTGGTATGTATTGAAAGCCAAACCGGGTACTTTTGATCTTAATGATCCTGTCGATAGTCTGGATGTATCAATCCTGACTGACAATATCCTTGCACCGATCCTTGGAATTGGCGATCTGCGTAAAGACGAGCGTATTGATTTTGTCGGCGGTATCCGCGGGCTCGGCGAACTGGAAAAACGGGTCAATTCCGGAGAAATGGCTGTGGCATTTGCCCTTTATCCGGTTTCGATCAAGCAACTCATGGCAATTGCCGATGCTGGCAAGATCATGCCTCCGAAAACCACCTGGTTTGAACCGAAACTACGCAGCGGGCTGGTAACTCACTCATTAGATTAAATTTTTGTGTGGGGCTTGTTATAAATAGGGGCGCAGATTTCTGTGCCCCGCTTGATTTCTTCCCAATACCACAAATTGGAATTATCTTTTAACTTTTCACTAAAAATCCCGTCCTCCGGTCCCCTTTGCTTTTCCCTCAACTTTGCCTAAATTTATTTTAATAATTACAGGTCGGTCATGACAAAGAAAATCAACCGCAGGGAATTCATTAAAACAAGCACACTGGTTGGATTGGGTGTCATGGCTGGATGTTCTTTGCGTAATCGCTTCGATATCATTATCCAAAACGGACTTCTTATCGATGGAACCGGCGCACCAATAATACGGGCAGATATCGGCATCCGCCGAGACAAACTCGCAGCCATCGGAAATCTCTCAGGCTCAACAGCCGATAAGATCATCGACGCCAAAGGACTCATCGTCAGTCCGGGTTTTATCGACATCCATACCCACACCGACATAGAGCTGCTGGCAAATCCCAAAGCGGAGAGCAAGATCCGTCAGGGGGTCACAACAGAAGTTTCCGGTAATTGCGGATACTCTCCGTTTCCACTAACCGATAACGACAGTCAGGAGCTTCTGGAAGATCTAAAGGAACGGTTTGGAATTACGATCGGTTGGAATTCCATTAGCGGGTTCCTACAAGCCATTGAAGAAGTCCAGCCATCATTGAATTATATGACATTTACCGGGCACGGCAATATCCGGGCGTTTGTTGTTGGGAAAAATGATATTATGCCAACACCCGAACAATTGGAAACGATGAAACAGGTATTGGCGGGAAGTATGGAAGCCGGCAGTCCGGGCCTGTCTACAGGATTGGAATATTCACCGGGAAGTTATGCAAAAACTAATGAGATTGTTGAACTGTGTAAAATAGTTGCAGAATACAACGGCGTCTATGCTACGCATATGCGTAATGAGGATGATACTGTAGAAGAAGCAATTGAAGAAGCCCTTGAGATCAGTCGAAAATCGGGAGCATCCCTGCAGATTTCCCATTTTAAAGCCTGCAACCAGTCCAACTGGCATAAAGTCGATCATATGCTTGAAATGATTCATTCTGCCAACAAAGCTGGTTTGCCGGTACATGCCGACCGCTATCCATATAATGCTTGGGCAACCGGATTGACCTCCTTCTTACCGCTCTGGGCGCGTCAAGGTAACACTGACGATGTATTGAAACGTCTGCAGGATAAACGCCAAATCGACAAGATCAAAGCTTACACCGAAAGCCGGGGCAAACGCATCGGCGGTTGGGCTCAAGTGGTGATCAGTTCCTGCCACAATGAGGAAAATTCTCACTGGGAGGGAAAGTCCGTTGCCGAATGTGTCAAAATTTCAGGCAAAGAACCGTTTGATTTTATTCGTGATCTGCTCATATCCGATCGCAATCGTGTCAGCGTGATCGGCTTTGCCATGGATGAAGGTAATCTGAAAAAAGTACTCGCATCTCCACTGATGATGATCGGTTCCGACGGTAGCGCCGTTGCGCCTTATGGGAAACTTGGCGAAGGTAAACCACATCCACGCTTTTATGGAACATTTCCAAGGGTGCTTGGTAAATATGCCCGCGAAGAAAAAATCTTTAATATGCCCACAGCTATACGAAAAATGACCTCAATGCCTGCCGAAAAATTGGGTATCAAACAGCGTGGTATCATCCGGAAAGGCTATTACGCAGATATTACAATATTCAATCCGGAAACCGTCATCGACAATGCAACTTTTGCCGATCCTCATCAATATCCAACCGGTATCGACTATGTTATTGTAAACGGTAAATTGACCATCGAAAGGGGCGATCATACTGATAACTTTGCCGGACGCGTTCTGAAACACGAGGTCTAACCGCATCGCTATGCCATTAACAATCCCAAATCAGCCGGTATTAATTATCACCTTAATTTTAGGAATTACAATTTGTTTTGGATGGATTGCTTTCGCACTTATTTCATCGAGTGAAAACGAACGGATTGCTTTCCGCCGTTCTCTATTAATGGCGATTATAATGGCATGCCCCTATCTTATTATCGGTCAGGTCTCTTTTAAATATCAAATTCTTTGCGCTCAGATATTATTGACGATAACTATTCTGGCTTTAATCGTTTTAATTCTACCCCTGGGCAGGAAAATATATAAACCCACGGCGGTTCCTGACAATTACCGTATTGACGAGCGCGATACCATGTTTTCCCGCAGTGAGCTTCAGCCTGAAACGCCACGATTCGTTGAATATTATCATACCCATCCGAAAGAAAAAATCTCCGATGATCGGTTTCGCCAAAAACCCGGATTACTCTCACCCCAATCACAATATTACGACCCTTACTATTTCAACGCGGCTGATGCCGGCTTCAATACTATCGAATGCATGCGAGACCGCGTAGAAGGAACGATAAATCCCGAAAAGATTTCTGTAATTCCTGCCGAAATCAGTCGCTTCCTGAAACAGTGGGTGCTTCAACTGGGCGCACATTCCATTGGTATCGTTCGATTAAAGCCTTATCATCTGTATTCCGTATCGGGGCGTGGCGAACGCTACGGGAAACCGGTAGATCTGGATCACTCATTTGCGATTGCGATCACCGTGGAAATGGATTTCGATTCCGTCGGGACCGCACCACTTGCCCCAACGGTAGCGGAATCCGCCCGGCAGTACGTGAATTCCGGCGTCATCGCTGTCCAAATGGCAAAATTTATCCGCGAACTCGGCTATTCCGCCCGGGCGCATATCGATGGTAATTATCTGCTTGTCTGTTCGTTGCTTGCCCGGGATGCCGGTCTTGGCGAAATTGGTAGGATGGGATTACTGATGACTCCCGATCTGGGACCGAGAATACGGATTGCTGCTGTCACAACTGATTTACTTTTAATTCCGGATAAGTACATCCCGGGTTATACAGTAGAAGATTTTTGCCGTCACTGTAAAAAATGTGCTGTCAATTGTCCCGCCGGAGCCATCCCGGAAGACGATCCCAAAAACCATAACGGCATCAACCGCTGGAAAATCTCCGACGCCGCTTGTTACTCATATTGGTGCGTGGTGGGAACCGACTGCGGACAATGTATGCGGGTCTGTCCTTATTCTCATCCAAATACATTTTTCCATAATGTGATTCGTACCGGGATACGAAACTCGTTTGTTTTCAGGCGAATTGCGTTGATGATGGATGATTTTCTATATGGGAGAACACCGAAACCGAAAGACTTGAATTATCCAGCAATTGACGGATGAGTTAAGTCGTTAATAACCGTCAGACATAACTCAAGTCTAACGACTTAAGTCATGTCAATGTTGTAATCTCCCGATTTTATACTAAATTAATCGCAACTATTGAGATCAAAAAAATGCGAAAAACCTGGATCAAAGCCTTTCAAATTATCAGTATTATCCTGTTGATATTCCTGGCAGTCAGCACCTTTGTTCCTCAAGTAAATGAATTTCCCCCCGGCGAATATCCCGGAGCCGCAAATAGTTTGATCCATGTTTTGCATCTTGACCGATTTTACGGATCACCCATCAATATTGCGCTCTGGGGTTTTCTGTCATTGATCATTATCGGCGGTATTTTGTTTAAGGTATTCCGCACACCGATCCGGAAAATCCTGCACCTGCTGCTGGCGCTGTGTTTTATCATTATCGCTGTTGAAAAAAGCGTTAACCGGCGCTTCAATATAACGATCAGTGAAGGTCAGGAAATTCTTTTTTCCGATTATGCCGGCACTATTTCGGAGAAACACAATGTCCGGGTAAAGTTACTTCGTTTCGAGATCCGGCATCACCCTGACAAACGTACACCCAAAGCCTTCATCAGCCATCTAATAATCAACGATCAGGACACTGGGCAACTGGCTGTAAATAAACCCTACGCCATCGACCGCTATCGCCTTTATCAAAGCGCTTACGATCAGAAATTGACCTTTGCAGTCAGTATCGACGATCAGATTCATAGCATGAGTTTTGGTGATTCGGTCTCGCTGACAAACGGTTACTTCGTCCTGGAGGATTTTAATCATCAGACCCGGCAATTCAACCTGTGTGTAAATGGTAAATATTATCATATTAGTATGAAACAGCCACTGGTCATTGAAAAATATAATGTAATCATCAACACCGGCAGCATACGCTACGACAGCATTATCGAAGTGGCAGAAGTCAGGGGCGCGAAATTGTTGCTGTTGCTGGGTTTTCTCTATATTGTCAGTCTCATTATCGCTTTCTGGTATCGTAAGGGAACCACTCAGCTGTAAGAAGTCAATATTTTAAACCCTATTTTTATCTGGTCAATTTCTTGCCCGTTTTGGATTCGGCTTCGGCGATAAGATCATCGGATAATTTCTGATGCCTGGCGATCAATGCTTTTTCATCCAGATATTTCTTCTGGTCAAGATGCTTCGCGTTGTGACATTTAATCCGACCCTCTTCCACAATAATCTTCCCATTCACAATTACCCAGTCAACCGGACTCATGGCAACACAAAACAGAATTGCCGCCGCCGGATCGTGCTGGGCGCCGGAATATTCTAACTTATCCATTGAAATCAGAGTCAGGTCAGCGCATTTTCCCGGGGCGATTTGCCCGATATCATCACGTCCCAGCGCTTTTGCGCCACCCACCGTCGCCATCCAGAGGACTTCTTCAGTATTGAGCCAGTATTCCGGTTCTCTTAATCTGGAAAGCAGCAATGCATTTCTCATCTCCATCAACATATTGGACGAATCGTTGGAGGCTGAACCGTCAACTGCCAGGCTGACCTTCACACCTACTTCGAGCATCTCCTTGATCCGCGCAATACCCGAACCGAGCCGCATATTGGAACTCGGACAGTGGGAAATGCCGATCTGCGC
>JADHWC010000099.1 GCA_016783665.1 Fidelibacterota bacterium
TAATAATCGATGCAGCATAATCTAAAAATCTATCAGATAATTCTTCAGAATTCACAGCACACCTTCTTAATTTGCAATTTGATATTTGATATTTGATATTTGAAATTTTCAGGGTCTCTTTCATCGTTCGTTGTTTCGATGCCTCGGGATGATAGTTATTATGATTAATAATGTGTTTATAACCTGTTAAAATTTACGAAAAACGTCTGTGCAATAAAACCGGCGATAGGGGGGAAGAAAAAAGTCGAAGCCAGCCGGATAAGGGTGAATTTCCAGCCGAGAATACCGAATTCCATCGGTAGGCGAGCCACCGCCCAGAGTGACCAACTTGTTAAAAAAGCCACCATTGTTCCAACGCCGGCGCCAGATTTCAGTAAACCGGCAATGATTGGTAAACTGACATAGGGACCTCCTGGCGTCAATCCTCCGGCAATCGTTCCGATCATTATTCCGCGGAAGCCCGATTCCGCGCCTACCCATTTGTTTAGCAAATCCTGAGGAAGGAGCACCTTGATCATCCCGGCCACTACAAAGGCAAAAATCAACAATGGTAAAACCTGGATTGTCATAGTTAATGCCGATTGCATACCGGTGATGTGCAAGCTGTCGCCTTTTCTATATCCGATAAACACTAAAATCATTGCTATAAACGCCATGATAATGGTAGGAACAAGCATTTGCTTTCCTTTCTTTTTGCTCTTAACAGCCGGAATATTTTGTAAATCTTTTGTTTTCATGCCTGATAAAATGCTACACTTGTCGGAAAGATACAAAATAAAAGTAAAAAAGTATTTAAGAAAAAGGCGATGATCAATTCGTCACCGCCTTTTTATCTATTATGAATAAGTATCTATGATCCGCTGATCATCATCTCGTCAATCTTAAATGTCGGCGCCGCTTTGCTGGTACGAAATTCCAGATCGTTGCCAATCATGGATATGTTATGCATCATTTCCAGTATATTGCTCGCCACAGTGAATTCCTGGACCGGATAAGTGAGTTTTCCGTCTTCGATCCAAATACCCGTAGCGCCGCGGGAATAATCGCCGGTAACATAGTTTATGCCAACCCAATCTACGCTTGTCAGATAGAGCCCGTTCTTAACGGAGGCGATGATCTCTTCCGGAGGAATAGTGCCGTTTTGCATATAGAAGTTTGATGTATCCGATGAAGGATTGGAGCTTACGCCTCTGGATGCAGAACCCGTTGTTGGATGACCTAATTTCCGGGCGGAATAACAGTCGCAGAGATAGGTTTTCAGGACGCCTTTATCGATGACTACGTTCTTACGGCTGGGCAGACCTTCATCGTCAAACAGGCGCGAACCCAAGCCGTATTTAAGTAATCCGTCATCGATGATCGTCATCTGATCGACTGCAACTTTTTCGTTCAGTTTATCAATAAGAAAGGAATTCTTAGAATAGATAGCGTCGCCGATTACCGTCTGCGCAAGAATACTGAGGAAATCTCTGCCTGCAATCGGATCGAAGACAACCGGGACTTTTTGGGTTTTGGGTTTTATGCTGCCGATTTTACGCAAGGTGCGCTGAGCTGCCACATCGGCAATTTTTTCAATCGGGTCCAGGCGGTCGAAATAGCGACTGCTTGAAAACCAGTAATCCGTTTGTTTGACGTTGTTCTTTTCGGCGACCAGAGCTAAACTTATCGAATAGGAGGTGTAGTGTTGTTCGCCAAAAAATCCTGCTGAGTTTGCTAAAACAACATGACCACGCGAATCGCGCCATTCTGCGCCGTCGGAATTAGTAATTAGCGGATCTTTTGCCATACCGGTTTTTTCCATCTCTTGCAGCATTTTAATTTTTTTGTCAGTGCTGATGGATTCGATCTTTTCATCGAATTGCGGTAAATCAACGTTGGCAATTCCCAGCAGCTTGCGCTCAGGCAGCCCGTTATACTCATCTTAAGTAGTTACTTTTACAATTTCAACTGTTCGTTTGACAAGTTTTTGGAGCGATTCTTTCCTGAAGTCGCTGGTATAGGTCAGCGCTTTGCGTTTATTCTTAAAAACACGAATGCCGAGTGACTTGGGATTTGCCTGTTTCAATTCTTCAATTTGTCCCAGCCGGACCGATATTTTTGTATTAGTATTGTTAACGATCAGGACATCAACCTGGTCAACGCCATTTTTAAGAGTTTCTTTTATGATATATTCAGAAATTACTTTTGAATCGTTCATTATTTACCTCTAAGCTTTTGTTCCACCAACTGTAATTTCACTTACTTTCACTGTAGGGATACCAAGTGTCACCTGCACCCTCTGTCCGTTCTTGCCACATAACCATCCGCCTTTGGAAAACGTGGGATCATTCCCGACCATTGTTACGTTACGCATCACTTCCGGTCCGTTGCCAATCAGAGCGACATCTTTGAGCGGCGCCGTTAATTTTCCATCTTCGATCAGATAGGCTTCATAAACGCCGAATGTAAAATCACCTTTGGTAATATCTACCTGTCCGCCCCCGAATCGTTTTGCGTAAACGCCATATTTGATAGATTTAATAATTTCTTCAGGATCGTTATTACCACCTCTCATGTAGGTATTGGTCATTCTTGGAATTGGCGGAAAATTGTAAGATTGACGGCGACCATTTCCGGTAGGTTTAGCCTTCATGACTTTTGCTGAAATACTGTCATGCATATAGCCACGCAATATTCCATTTTCAATCAGGACGGATTCAGTGGGCAGGTTTCCTTCGTCATCAATATTGATGGAACCCCGTAAATTCGGAATAGTGCCTGAATCGATGATCGTACAATGTTCCGATGCGACTTTTTCACCGACTTTATTTGCATAATTTGATAAACCTTTACGGTTGAAATCAGCTTCGAATCCATGTCCCACGGCTTCATGCAGTAAGACGCCGCTTTCTGAGGGTCCTAACACTACGACCTGCGGACCGGCAGGAGCGGGGACGGCATCCAGGTTTGTTACTGCAATTTGGGCGGCTTCAATGCCGATATCTTCCGGTCGATTATCCGGTTCCCGGTAAAAATTCAGACCGACTCTGCCGCCTCTGGCTGAATACCCGCCTTGCCGTTTATCACCGTCTTCTGCTATAGTGCGTGCCCGCATCATGACCATAGGCTGGACATCCGTAAAATATTTACCCTCGGAATCCATATACATGATCTGTTTCATTTCGTCGGAAATTGTGACGGTCGCTTTGGTGATTTTTGAATTATATTTTTTTGCGGCATCATTCGCTTGATTGATTAATTGTATTTTTTGATCGAGTTTACAATCTACACTCAGCTTGTCAAGTGAATATAAATCAAGTTTTTTACAGGCGTTAATGGCTGCTATATTTACTTTTCCGGGATTGTTTGCTATAAACGATGCTGCTTTTGCGGCATCTTTCATCTTATCAAAATTAAGATCATCAGTGTGAGCGTATCCCACCTGATCGCCTTTAACTGCTCTGACACCGAGTCCCATTACAATTCCATGACTAACGTCTTTAATGATGTCGTCTTCGAGTTTCAGGTAGGAACTGATCTTGTATTCAAAATACAGATCCGCATGATCCGCTCCGTTTGAGATCGCAACGGACATCAGTTCTCTCATTTTTTCTTTAGTAACGCCGAATAATGCTTCCATATCTTCCACTGATCCTTGCAATGTTATCGCAGACTGGCAGGCTTGCCATAAATGCGGTAGCACAATGACGCCAGCCCCCAGGACTGCGCTGGTTTTTATAAAATCTCGGCCTCTTCAACTACACCTCCTTTATTGTTGTATTAAGATAATAACAATTTTTAAAATTACCAGTTAAATGCGTAATAATTTGTAATGCTTGTTTGATGGAATCTTAAAAAGTATCAAAACTGTCATTCCCTCATAGAGGTCTCTTTGAGATGAACGAGGTACGAGTGCTTCAAAGAAGTCCCCGGTGGGAAAGAATCTCTACTGGATTCTCGCCCGCCTGCTCCCGAAGGGCGGGCAGGTCGGAGATTCTTCCCCGACTCGTTGGGATAGGCTTTCGCTTCGCTCATCAGATGACAGATAATGTTAGGATAACAATATGGGTTTGAAATGACAAACCAACGTGTCATTCTTGAGGAGCATGCGACGAAGAATCTTGTGATAAAAAGCTTTGGTCTAAAGCGATTCTTCTTCACTTCGTTCATCAGAATGACAATATGGGAGAAGCGATCTCCCGCAATAGCGGGACTTCGCTTCGCTTCCCTCCCCAACTTCACTTCGTTTCGCGGGACAGGCAGGATGACAGTTTGGGGTGGCTCAGATGACACATATAATCACTTTTTACGATTCCATCTTGTTTGATATCTGAAAAAATATTTTTGCATCCAAAGTGTCGTTGGCATCATATAGCTTTATATCGTATTTTACCATGCCAGTAAAATGCCATTTCTATAAAGGCGTGGGCTTCACAATTAAACAGATAAGGAGTGATTGAAGATGCAGGCGAAAATTAGCAGACAAGACCTTGAAATGTGGGCGGATTATCTGCTTAATCATTCATTAGGCGGAATTACGGATAGTGATATTGTTATGGTGAAGGGAGAGCATATTACATGGCCGTTAATGTCGGTTCTTCAGGATAAAATTTTCGCCGCCGGAGCAATTGCGGATATCTATCTTACGGCTCCCGACAATAACAGGGGACAGGTATGGGGAGCATCAATCGCTAAACATGGTACTATCGAACAGATAAAACGAACACCGGATTGGCATAAACAGCGTTATGAAGCCATGACAAAATATATTGAAATTCTGGGCGCCGAATCTCCGCAATTATTTGCAAACCTGCCTGAACAAACCTCAAGAGCATTGATGAAAGCCGATATGCCGTTTAAAGAAATTCGCCTGAGCAAACCATGGGTGCTGACACTTTTTCCGACGAAAGCCTTCGCCGAAATGGAAGGAATGACTCTCGAAGAATATACGAATGTAATAGTGAAAACATCTCTGACCGATCCGGAACTCCTTGAGGTCAGAGAAGAGCCTGTTGCGAAATTGATGAAAAAGAGTAAGAAGGTGCGTATTGAGACTTATTGTCCTGAAACCGGGAAAACACTGGTTTTGGAAATGGATATAAAGGGGCGTTTCCCGGTAAAATGTTTTGGGTTGCGAAATTTTCCGGATGGCGAAGTTTTTACAAGTCCCGATGCAAACTCGGTTGAAGGCGAGATATTTGTTGATTTGCCTGTATTCTACAATGGTGTAACAATCCAGGGGATTTACCTTAAACTTGAAAAGGGAAGAATTATTGATTATAAAGCGCAAAAAGAATTTGAAACCCTGAAAAAGATCATCGAAACCGATGAAGGTTCGCACAGGATCGGTGAAGTAGCGCTGGGAATGAATCAGGGGCTTACAGTTGCCTTGAAGCATCCGCTTTTTGTGGAGAAGGTTGGCGGGACTTTGCATATTGCCATCGGTGAAAGTTATCCGGAATGTTATGCTGAAGAGGGTGACGCCGAAAAGCAAAAAAAGATTGATGAATTAGAGCAGAAAGGAATCTTTAATAAATCCTCTCAGCATGTTGATATTGTCGTCGATTTCAGGAAAGGTGGAGCAGGCAGAAGACTATTTCTTGATGGTCAGGAGTTAATTTCAAGAAATAATATCTGGGAAATCCGGAAATAGTGATTGATGAATTCGTAAAAAATCTGACCGATCCGTAGGATATCCTACGGATCAAAGACGCCCCAGTGAAATATGCTTCGCATTTCACGGGACAGGCAAAGTATTTATTATGAATCTGTAACAATTTATAGTTCTGTCAGGTTCTCAGACCTGACAGAAAGGCGAGGAGACAGATGGGACTTAGATTTAACGCCGATGGCTTTGATATGGATTACGATGAGGAGTTGCGAAAAAAGCGTCAGGAGTAAGCTCCTGCCGCAACTGAAAATATAAAACCCATTTGATCCGGCAGCTGCCGGATTGAAAATGGGTTTATAGTTAATTTAAGTGAACTATTTTTTAAATTGCCAATAAGCACCTGAATATACCATAATAATCCCGGTGATTTTTTAAATTGATCGGTTTTCAGTTCACATTTGAAATAATAAGCCTTAAATTCCAGCCCGGCAAAAACGATGTTTATCCCAAATAACTTTTAATTCAGTGAGCAGACGTATGAGAGCAACCAGAGCTCAGTTAATCCTGGAAGACGGCGCTACATTCGAAGGCAGCTGTTTTGGCGCCGAATCTTCCTCGGCGGGAGAGGTGGTTTTCAATACGGGGATGGTTGGCTATCCCGAAAGTATAACCGACCCGTCTTATTATGGACAAATCCTGGTATTGACATACCCATCGATTGGTAATTATGGTGTGCCGGATTCAAATATATGCCGGGCAGATCCGGTTTTTGAATCAGACAGAATCCAGATCAAAGGATTGATAGTATCGGAATATTCGGTTGAGTACAGTCACTGGCAAGCCCGCCAAAGTCTGTCCGATTGGTTTTTATCGGAAAATATCCCCGGCATAAGCGGAATTGATACCAGGCTATTGACTCGTATATTGCGTGAAAAGGGAACGATGTTGGGAAAAATTGTGATTGGCGAGGATATTGAATTTTATGATCCTAACGGTCAGAATATTATAAGTGAAGTAAGTCATCCGGATAAATCCCAAATTGGGAAAGGATCGAAACGAATTGCGGTTTTGGATTGTGGATGTAAAAACAGCATTATCGGTCACTTATTACGGCGGAATGTCGAGGTGCTGCGGTTGCCGTGGGACAGCGATTTATCAACTTATGATTTTGACGGATTATTGGTGTCTAACGGTCCCGGAAATCCGAAGGAGTGCATTCAACCAATCCAAAGCGTCAGATACGCTATAAGTAACAATATTCCGACAATGGGAATTTGCCTGGGGCATCAAATCATGGCGTTAGCGGCAGGCGGTGACACATATAAGTTGAAATACGGGCATCGCGGTCAAAATCAGCCTGTAATCGAAGAACGATCAAATCATTGTATAATTACATCCCAAAATCATGGGTTTGCCGTAGATATTGATGCTATACCCGACGGATGGCTTTCCTGGTATAAAAATTTAAATGATGACACAAACGAGGGGCTTATCCATGAATCCGGTCGTTATA
>JADHWC010000100.1 GCA_016783665.1 Fidelibacterota bacterium
GAAAGTACCTGTGCCAGCATTGTTCCAATACTTATTGGCGTTGTCGTCAGATAACCAACCGACGATATCGCTCGTCGCCGCACTCTTCGTGATCATAAAAGAACGAAAACCGGCGTTTACATTCGTGGCGGTATCCGTCCCTACTCCCAATTCCGTCCCGAAAGTCCCGTTTACGGGATTCCAGAACGCGGGTGTCAGATCCTCAACACCTGGATTTCCAATGATGTTTTGAGCGAAGCCAACTCCGCAGAAAACCAGGGAAATCGCAAGCACTAACATTGTTACCTTTTTCATCATTTCTCCTTTGTTATACAAATTAAAATTTTAACAAAATATTTTGTTTTTTTACCTCCTCTCTCTAATTATTTTGATTTTACACAGGATATTAGTTATTTTAACTTTTTACATTAAAAAAACAAACCTTTTTCCTGCCAAGTTGAAATTGATATTTATTATTAGAAACTTTTTTACAATCCATTAAAGAAGAATCTACTTTCAAACTTTCATCTTTAATGGACAATATCCCCCGGTTTTCATCCCATGAATGATTCAAAATAATGATCTTATATACATCTTCGCCGGGTATCTCCCATATGCCCATCTCCAGCCCCTCGCCGTCAAGGCTGAATTCAACGTCAGCATATGCTATTCTGTAAATAGATTGATATACTTTTGCCCAGTCAGTTTTCCAACGATCGTCAAGACTCGATAATGATAACATTTCCACCGGATAAGGCGTGAAATAGACTTTACCTTTTCCAACTTTATGTTCAATTAGAAACGGATCACCAAATTGATCTTCCATAATGACGTTACCGGAAGCGCTTAAGACCACACAATAGCCGTATTCCGGATTGCTGTTATCCAAAGGTATCGAAAACCGGTCACCGGCATTGTATTCACCCCAACCCTGTTTCACCCGAACCTCAAGTGAAGCCGTATCCCGAAAATCCGGCACGCCAAATTTACAGTCCATTTCAATACCGGCGAGAAAATGCCAGTCCAAAACCCAGCTGTCGTTGGCGAAACTGCAATAGAGAACGCCGCCGTTTAGGACGTATTCCTCTAATTGCATGCGCATCTTCTTAGTCATAATCTTAAAACGGGGAACAAACAAGACCGGGACTTTTTCAGGATTCAAGTTTAATTCATGGGAATATTTTCCATCGTTCTCTAAAACCTGAGCCGGTTCGACAACCATTTTAACGTCCAGATTTGCCCGCTTTAATAAGGAAAAACTTTCCAGGTAAAAGTCGTACCACTGTCGAAATTCCGGTTTGAACGGGTAAGGATATTCATAGTAATAATTGGAAGGGATGAATAGACCGGCGGAGTGCTCAACTTTCGTATAGCCGCCTTCGATTATTTCGGAACAGACTTGCCTGAATTTTTCAAACTCAGCCGCCGCCGGCTTCAAAGATTTATCGGTACACACAATCCCGAACCGTTCCTCGTAGGCATGGTGCGAATAGGGTCGCTTGTCTTTAAAATCAAAATCGTTCAGGCACCAGCTTAATGCACCTTCCGCACCATTAATCAAAGCGCTATAAAAAACAGAGCGGTAATAATCAGCCTGATTTTCTTCCGAACAAAGTGTCGTGGAAGTACCAAATTCTTCGATAATGACTGATTTTCCCCACTCTCTTGCCAATCTTGTTCGAAACGCTGTCGTAAAAGTGTGATGCCAGGGACTCATTCCACGGGGGTAATAATGCAGCCCAACAAAATCCTGATATTGATTTAACTTACGAAGAGGAAAACCGTTTTGCTCTCCGATTACCTCGGGGCACCAGCCTCCATCGCCAATACTGACCGGGCGATTGGGATCGATTGCTTTTATAGTCGAGATAATTTCTCTAACCCATTGTGAAATTGCATCGGGTGATTGTTGCTCAATATAATTTGGGAGTTCATTAGATAGCAGCCACCCCAAAACGTATTTAAAACCCCTGGTTCTTTTAACCACAGTAGAAATATATAATTTTACCGCATCAACAATGCGCCGGTCAGTGATAAAATCGGCGCCATCACGCCATTGTACATCCCAATCCTCACCCGACATGTGTCCAACGATAAAAGTGGGAAATGAATATAATTCATTTTCTTCGCAGATATTAAGAAAGAATTCAAGTCTTTCCATCATGATCGGATTGACCTGATCCTCCCTTTCCATAAATGCCGGCATATATAAAAAAGGGCGGCAACAATTCATCCCTAACTGTTTCATCCGCCCGACATCTTCAATTAACTCTTCAGGATTCCACTCGGTCCACATATTTATAGCGGAAGATGCCGGCCAGTAGTTAACCCCAATTAAAAATAAGTCGTTTCCGTCGATGTCTTTAAAAATCAAAAAATTAAATCCCTATTAATTATATCGATTTTACATTATGCTTTTCACTGTTCATTGCCTTCTGAATGGCTGCTCTCCCTGATTACCAAATCGACTGAAATCATTCGGGTTTGTGGCGCCATATTGGGATAATTTATCAGTTCATTCAGTAGCATAAATGCCTGTTTTCCAATTTCTAGCTTAGGAACTCTTAAAGTCGAAAGTTTAGGCATGTTATACTCAGCCGGCGGAATATCATCAAAACCAATTACGGCAACTTCTTGAGGTATCCTCTTTCCGATTTTTTGAATACCGGTTATAACGCCCATAGCAGTCGTGTCATTACAACAAAATATTGCATCGATTTCGGGTTGTCGATTAAGAAGCTTAGTTGCCCCATTTTCACCAATTGCACGGGAAGTTTCTATGTTTTCACAGTAGCTGTATTTTTTCAGATAACCATCATCTACTAAATTATATTTCTCCAAAGCTTCCCGGTAGCCGCGATACCTTTCTTTTATAGATGGATGGAAAAAGGTACCGCCAACAAAGGCGATGTATTTTTTATCAGAAAGAACTAAATTTTCTACTGCCCGAAAAGCGCCATTGTAATTATCAATCTTTATACAATTATAACTTTTACCCGGCAATTCATAGTCAATAAGGACAAATGGCAACTGCTGATTATCGAGATATTCGATCAAAGCATGAGGCACTCTACCAGCCAGCGCTACACCATCAACATCATTGTATTTTAGAAAACGAGGTAAATCATTTTTCGGGTCGAAGTCCTCTTTTACCGTAGTTAAGAGAATATAACTATCGCTTTTTCTGGCTGCATATTCCATTCCCAGGAAGATTTGGCTATAGAACATTTCCACTTCAGAAAAATGCCCTTCCCATATTATATAGCCGATATTTCCGGTCTTTTGAGTTGCCAACTTACGAGCTGAATGGAGCGGTTTATAATCCATCCGGTTCATCACAGATAAAATTTTCTCTTTTGTCTTGGGCGCTACATATCCTTTGCGGTTCAGGACGAGAGAAACCGTTGAAATGGACACACCAGCTTTTTTCGCGATATCTTTGATTGTAATTGCCAATAAATTCTCATTTGATTTATCGAAACGTTTTAATATATTTTATCATATGATTTTTGTCAAGCTTTTTCTTAGTTAATAATAATTTATTTGGGAGTATTAAAATCTTTATCGATCTACTCTTTTATTCTTAAACATTTCATTATATATTTACGACCATTATGCAGCCGGTAGCTTTACAAAAAGACAAAATCATCCTTGCTCCATCGGATATCGATCTGAACAAATGTCCAATTCACTGCAAAACAGGTCTTGACACCTACATTCTGGGAGCGTTTAATCCGGGAATGACACGACTACCTAACGGCAATATTTTATTAATGATTCGGGTTGCTGAATCAATTAAGGAGCCCATTCAAGAAGGTAAATTCCGTTATATCCGATGGTCACCGGACAAAGAATATACTGTTGAAAAGCATCCGACATTTCAATTGGATACGACAGACCCGCGAAAATTCCGATTTCTGGAATATGATCACATCAATGTATTTGGACTTACTTCATTTTCATGGCTCCTGCCTGTCGAATTAAGTCCGGACGGAATGCAAGTACTCCAAATCTACTATGATAAAATCATTGAACCTGCTCGTAGTTATCAGGAATACGGTGTAGAAGACGCCAGAATCACTAAAATCGATGATAGATATTATATGACAACCTGTTCGGTCAGTTCAGAACGTCAATCAACAACATTGTATTCATCCGACGATGGACTACACTATGAGTTACTCGGAATTATTATGGACCACCAGAATAAAGATATGGTCCTTTTCCCTGAAAAAATCAACGGAAAATATTTCGCGCTGACCCGACCGCTTGGACAATTATATTTTACGGTCGGAAGCGAATGCAACTGTTTGCCGGGTCCGTCAATAAATATCGCTGAGTCGCCGGATTTGCTACACTGGAAACCGGTTGATACGCCATTTATCCGGTTACGGGTGAATTCGTTGATCTCTCTTAAACTCGGAGCTGGCAGCCCTCCTGTTTTAACTGAAAAAGGATGGCTGATACTATTCCATGGCGTTGAGAAAAACGGACCTATCGGATGTTACCGGACATATTACGCGATTCTTGATAGAAATGACCCAACTAAAATCCTTGAACTGGATGATCAGCATCCTGTTCTGGAGACAAATTCAGACCTGATGAAAGAGTATGCCGATCAAACCTATATAACCGATGTTGTTTTTACAACCGGTATTGAAAAATATAATAGTTCTTATATCGTAGCTTCGGGAGAATTAGATTTAGTATGTCGTATAACTCACATCCCGATTGATTATTTTTAAATCAGTTAAATAAACAGAATACATATGGAGTGACACATGGCAAACATTCAATTAAAAAACATTGCCAAACAATTTGATAACAATGTAGTTATTGAAAACTTGAATCTTCAGATTAATGACGGCGAATTTCTGGTTCTGGTCGGTCCATCCGGATGTGGCAAAAGTACGACCTTGCGGCTCATTGCCGGTCTCGAAACTGCTACAGCCGGTGAGATATTCATCGGCGATACCCTGGTAAACTCCGTTGCTCCAAAAGACCGTAATATATCGATGGTATTTCAAAATTACGCCCTTTATCCTCATATGTCGGTGTACGACAATATGGCTTTTGGATTAAAGTTACGAAAATTTAAAAAGGACGATATCCGCCAACGCGTCCAGGAAACCGCCGAAATACTGGAAATGGCTTCCCTGCTTAACCGTAAACCAAAACAACTATCCGGTGGTCAACGTCAACGTGTTGCTCTCGGACGGGCGATCGTTCGCAAACCACAGGTGTTTTTATTTGATGAGCCGCTTTCCAACTTAGATGCTAAACTGCGGGTTCAGATGCGCGCCGAAATTAAGAAATTACATAAGAGGTTAAAGACAACCATGGTCTATGTTACCCACGACCAGGTCGAGGCTATGACGATGGGAGATCGAATTGCGGTCATGAAGGACGGGGTTATTCATCAGCTTGACACACCTCTCAAATTATACAATGAGCCCGCCGATCTCTTCGTAGCCAGTTTCATCGGAAGTCCTTCGATGAACTTTATTCATACAACCTTGAAAGAAGAACCAAACCTGACTGCTGTCGATGGCAATATTAAAATTGACATCCCATCAAATCATAAAAAGCTGCTTAAATCTTATATTGATAAATCTGTTATAATCGGCATTCGCCCCGAAGATTTATCTCTTAATCCCCGGAATGAAAACTCCGTTTCGATTTCTCTGAGAATCGATCTGTTTGAACCAATGGGAAATGAAACGCTGATCTATTTAAGCCGGGAGAATACACGATTAACATGTCGCACACCGGAATTCCAACCGGAAGCAGATCTTGATGAAGAATTAATTATCTATTTAAATATGGATAAAGCCCACTATTTTGACCCTGAAACGGGAAAATCAATACGTTAATCGGGAAAATAAATTGATTCCAGCTTCAGAATCATAGATCCAAATAGCGCCTCATTGGAAATCATGACCGGAATGCGTTTTTCATCGGTGCTTAAGTAAATCGTCACCAAATTTTTATTCTTAAATAATTTGCCTTTCTCTGAAAACGGAGTTAGCACATAACATTCGATTTCTCCGGCAGGCACTTTTACATTTTCTTTATTTTCAACCTTTATTTTAAAGGGTCTCAACTTATCATTATCAAAATAATTCAGATCAATAACATCACCAACGGAGAGGTCCAGGGCGCGAACATAATAAAACATGGATAGCCCGTCATGGATTATACCATTAATGGATACCGTATCACTTTGCGAAATCGCCCGCATCTGATGGTAATCAAACCGGACGGAATATTTCTTGCGATAGCGACCTTCTCTCAATGACTTCCTGAATTCCCTGGAATAGAGACCACTGACGTCTATCCAGGAATCTATCTTGTCTCTGACTTTATAAAAGCGGTCGAAAAAAGAATTGGACTCGGTTATAGATCGGATATGATATACAGGAATACCATTAAGACTATCAAAAGAAACAACTTCCAGAGTTGATATCCCTCCTTTTACAAAATTGAACCACGTTGAATATTTAATCCGTTCTCCTACTGAAAATGGATGGGCGATCTGTCCTGCGGTGATACTCGACAGAAAGCTAATTATGAAAAGAGAAATAATTTTATATTTTCTAGTATAAATCCGTAACACAGATTCCTCTATTTCCCGCGACCCTTTTTTATCTTTTTTGCTCTGCGACGCATCCTGTTTTTAATAATTGCTTTTCTCAAATACATAAGATTTTGTTCAGATTTTTCCGGCTCATAATATAACAAAAAATATAACCAGAGACAGTCAGCATGATCGCGCTCCAAATTACAACTGCATAAATTCATTTTTGAGATATCATACATCCGTTCGGCTATTGTAATTTTGGATTTCCGCACGAGCCGGTTTAAATCAACCAGGTAGATATTGTCATAGCCGCCATCTTTTATTAGAAAATTCCCCTGTGTTAAATCATTGTGGATCATTCCCGCGTTGTGCATCGCAAATACCATTTCACCCATTTTTTGCACAATTAACTGTTTTTTTTCAGTTTCAATAATTTCATTCCGCAGTATTCGACGGGACTTTTGATTTTTTCCAATGTATTCAGTAATAAAA
>JADHWC010000101.1 GCA_016783665.1 Fidelibacterota bacterium
AATACCTTAAATGTTTTGATCTCATTAATGAATCTAAGCGCAAAAACCAGAATCCCACTGGTATTACTTGACAGACCTAATCCCATAACCGCAAGCATTGCGGAAGGACAGTTGGCGGCAGATAGCAATCTGGTTCCCGCTGCGCGAATTCCCTGGAGATACGGTTTAACATTCGGAGAATTGGCTCTGCTTATTAATGAAGAATTCTGGATTCCCGGCAAAAAAGGTGCGCGTTTGTACTTGATCCCGATGGTGAACTATGATCGTTCGTTATGGTTTGATCAAACCGGTTTGCCATGGGGCATACCTCTTGATGAAATATATACAATCGAGATGTTACTAAGTTACTGTACCACCTGCTTTTTTAATTACTCCAATATCAGTAATGGGTTGAGCAGCTTGTTTCCTTATGAAGTTGGAGGCGCGCCCTGGATTAGCGGACCGGTTATAATCGATATGCTCAATCGGCAGGAACTAAGCGGAGTGGAATTCAGTTTGGCGACATTCGTACCAGGAAGTAAGAAAAATGTTTTAACGTCAACACAATATATCGGTCAGGAATGTACCGGCATTCGGATCAATATCATGAATCGTAAAATTTACCGTACGAGTCAAACCGGTTCTTATCTGATGGGAATTATCGCACAACTATATCCACGCCATTTTCGCTGGGTAAATACGTCGAAAATAGATCAATTATTTGGAGATAGTATTTATCGAGTAATGGTTGATACCGGACGGAATCTAAAACAACTCTACCCGATCTGGATATCCGACATGACTGATTTTCAAAAACTGCGGCAAAAATACCGGTTATACGACAATAAATAAAAAATATTTTGTGTTTTTAAATGATTTATCTTTATATTCGACACAATGAATGAGAAAATAGTGATGTCGATGTGTTGCTGTTTTTTCATAAAAGGAGAGAGGGTAGAGCGGATGAGGGCAGTAAAAAACCTGTCACATTTCAAATTTGCTCAAAAAAAAGTAACCAAAGGAGAAGCAACATGAGATCAGTTATGTTTGTGTTCTTGATACTCGTTTTAGCGATGGGTATCGCAATGGCAGGTGGTATTGTAACGAATACCAACCAAAGCGCCGCGTATATGCGGACATTGAACCGTAATGCATCTACGGATGTTGACGCGGTTTATTTCAATCCGGCGGGATTGACGAGACTTGAAGATGGTTTGCACCTATCTTTAAGCAACCAGTCGATTTTTCAGACAAAGACCGTTACAAATAATTATCAGTTTCTAAATACTGATGAATTTGTCGGAGATGTCAAAGCACCACTATTTCCCAATTTTTATTTAGCCTACAAAACCGGGAAACTGGCGCTTTCGGCCGGTTTCGAACCAATCGGTGGGGGTGGAAGCGCTAATTATGAAAAAGGATTACCTTCCTTTGAATTGCCGGTTTCAGATCTAGTACCTGGATTAGCAGACCAGGGAGTAACTGCATATGATATTGATGTAGCTTTTGAAGGTTCATCTATTTATTATGGCTTTCAGGCTGGAATAAGCTATAAAGTGAATGATATGGTATCAATTGGTTTAGGTGGTCGTTATGTCTCTGCGTCGAATTTGTATGTTGGGCATTTGAAAGATATTGCGATTACTCTTGGTGGTTCTCCATTACCAGCAACTACTTTCTTTACAGGTGCTGCTGCACAATACACTAATGCAGCAACAGGTGCCACTAGTGCAGTAACAGGTTTAAATGCTGCAGTCACCGCTGGTCAGGTACTTACCAGTACGCCACTTGCTGCAATGGATGCAGATAGCTCACTGATTAACGGACTTATTGCATTTGGACTTGATCCGACCGGTTATACAGTTGGTAATGCAATTGCTGCATATACTGGTGCAGCGACTTCTGCCGGAACATCAGCAGCGGAAATGACAGCAAAATCAACGCTTCTCGCAGATCAGGAAGTTGATGTGACCCAAAAAGCCACTGGCATCACTCCGATTATCAGCGTTTTGCTGACGCCATTTGATGGTCTTGATATTAGTTTTAGATATGAGGGCTTAACAGCATTAGAACTAGTTAATGAAGCAGACGCTGACAAACAGGCCCTGGTTGGGTTTGATGAAACTACAGGAGCAAAGATCTACCAATTCCCTGATGGAGAAAAAACCAATGCTGATATGCCGGCAATGATGGCGGTTGGTGTTGCTTATAAGGTAATGCCTGCATTAAGAGCAGAATTCAACCTCAATTACTATTTGAATTCGGGCGTAAATTGGGACGGTAGAGAAGAAGATATTGAAAACGGTTATGATGTTGGTGTAGCTGTAGAATATTGTGTCAATGATAAACTGAAAGCCAGTGTTGGATTTTCGAATTCTGATGGAGGCGCCAATCCTGCTTATCAGACCGACTTGAGTTACGACCTTAAATCAAATACAATTGGTCTTGGTATTGCTTATGCCGTTTCACCGAACCTGATCGTGAATGTTGGCGGATTAAATACTTTTTTTCAGGAAGACGAAAAATCTTCCACTCACCTCCTCGGCACAACCGCTATTCCAGTTGTTGAAAAATATATGAAAACAACCTTCGGTTTTGCAATCGGTGTAGATTACAAATTCTAAATTCAATTAGAATTGCATTGTAAGATGAATTAAACATAGCAGGGGAAACTCAATTTTGAGATTTCCCCTGCTGAATTATTTGAGGTTTATAATGAAACGGATATTTTTCGTATTCATTGCTATTTTGATAACGTCGAGTTTTATTTTTGCTGAGCAAAAAGAACGGACCGGCTGGGGCTGGGGCGGTGTGCCGGCGTTGAATTACAATACCGATGACGGATTTGGGTATGGAATTCTGCTTGATTTATTTAATTATAAGGACGGTGGATATTCACCATATTATTTTAAAATAAATCCAATAATATTTTTTACTACAGGTGGAAAACAAGACCACACCCTGTTTTTTGACGCGCCATATTTGCTTGGAAAAGGGATGAGGTTTAATGTCAGGTTAAGATTTAAAATGGAGGATTTCTACCCCTATTATGGTCTGGGCAATGATTCGGAATATCACGAAAGTTATATAAAAACCGATGATGATAATAATTCATTGGATACTTTACATGGCAAGCATTTTTACACCGTCCAGTGTGATGAAGTTATATTAATATCGAACTTTCAAAAAGCGCTGGTTTATCGGGAAGACGGCAAACCGAAAATTTCCGCCTTAGCCGGTCTGGGCGTAATTCATGTCAACACTCTGGAGAATGATAATGAAGGAATCAATACCAAATATCGCGAAGATATTAGCGCAGACATTCTTACTTCCAAAGATACAAAGAAGGCTTTTAACAATTTTTTGAAGTTTGGTATTATTTACGATACGCGTGACAATGAACCGGCGCCTAATACCGGCGTGTGGACTGATCTTGTCGGCGAATGGTACACAAAGCTAATCGGAAGCGACCACCAGTTTTTACGTTTGACTTTTACCGACAGGCGTTATTTCCAAATATTTGAAAAACTTGTCTATGCAAATCGCATTTTAGTCGAGAATATATTTGGAGATGCTCCTTTTTCAATGTTGTACCCTGTTGGCGGTTCATTTCGCTTTGATGAAGGTCTTGGCGGTTATCGAACTATACGGGGCGCCTATAAAAATCGTTATATCGGAACGACTAAATTCCTGATGAATATGGAATTACGTTACCGGTTTTATGAATTTACGTTTGCAAACCAGGATTTTTATTTAGCAGCAAATATATTTTATGATTTTGGACGGGTCTGGCATGTAAAAGATAAAGAAGGTGGATTCAAGAATTTGCACGATGGCAAAGGTTTAGGTCTCCATGTTGGCTGGAATGAAAATTTTATAGTGTACGCAGAAATGGGTTTTAATAAAGAAGCCGGAAGCCAGCTATATATCGATATCGGATATTTGTACTAAAGTATATCAAAAGATAATTCAAATTAATTAAATATGATGGAATCGTAAAAAGTATCAAAACTGTCATTCTCTCATAGAGGTCTCTTTGAGATGAACGAGGTACGAATGAATAATCTTTACTGGGTTCTCGCCCGCCTGCTCCCGAAGGGCGGGCAGGTCGGAGATTCTTCTTCGCTTCGCTCATCCGGCAGCTGCCGGACACATATACTCACTTTTTACGAAACCATCAAATATCATTGAGGGATAAATGGGGTTGATCAAAGATAAACAAGTCTTTGGCTGGACAATGTACGATTGGGCAAACTCCGCTTTTGCGACGACAATCATGGCAGGGTTTTTCCCGATCTTTTTTAAAAGCTACTGGAGTGCCGGCGCCGATGTCAATCAGAGTACCGCTCTATTGGGACTGGCAAATTCAATCGCATCGCTGGTTGTTGCTTTGATAGCTCCGATATTAGGAGCGATCGCTGATCAGAGTTCAGGAAAAAAGAAATTCCTGATCTTCTTTGCCTATTTTGGCGTCTTGATGACGGGCTGCCTCTACATGGTCAAATTTGGTCAATGGCTATTGGCGGTTATACTATATGTTCTCGGCACAGTCGGTTTTTCCGGGGCAAATATATTTTACGACAGTCTGCTGCCGGATGTAACTAATGAGAAAAATATTGATTATGTATCCGCCAAAGGTTTTGCTCTTGGCTATCTTGGCGGCGGTTTGTTGTTTTTAATTAATGTCCTTTGGGTGTTGCAGCCGGGACTGTTTGGATTTCGGACCGAAGAAACCGCACTCGTTTCGGAAAAACTCATGAAAGACGCCCGGGTAATTCAGGTTGCCGATGGTGCGGACTTTAAAATTCCCGGCGGGAAGTCATTTGGAAAGGCGATTGTCACCAGTAAATTTTCCCTACCGGTTTTATCACTGACACCAATTGAAAGCAGCATGTCAAATGATATCTGGATCGAAATTGAATTTCCGACAGGCTTAAATACGAAACTGTTGGATAAGTCCGTTTCTTTTGGTGAGTACAAGAAAGGTGAAATTGAGTTAAAATCCAGCGATCTAAAAAAAATCAAAATATGTAATCTTACCCGGAAAATTACAGATGCAGAAGAAGCTGAATTTACAATTTCAAATCCTATTCAATTCCGCGGTTTCGTTGACGGCATGCTGACCGGTGTTGAAGGTCTGGAATGTCACTTTGGGACGACCCTGGTCAAATCGGACTTTTTACATCCTGCAATTGAGTTCCTGGCTATCCGGATTAGCTTTTTATCAGTTGCATTATGGTGGGCGGTTTTTACGATTCCGTTAATCTTATATGTCAAAGAACGCCGTAATAAAAAGATTATTGAAGCCAAGGTTAATTATGTCAAGCTGGGTTTTGGTCAACTCAGGCACACATTTCGGAAGATCAAGCATATGAAGGTCGTTTTCTTGTTTCTCTTAGCATATTGGCTCTATATCGATGGTGTGGATACCATTATCAGGATGGCTGTTGATTACGGCATGTCGATCGGATTTCCTTCTAATGCTTTAATTGTTGCATTACTGATAACGCAATTTGTAGGATTTCCGGCAGCTTTGTTTTTTGGGAAACTTGGCGAAAAGTGGGATGTAAAGAAGTCTATTTTCATTGCCATTGCTGTCTATTTATGTGTCACAGCCTATGGAGTTATGATGACCAAAATCATCGAATTTTATATATTAGCGATTGTTATTGGATTAGTACAGGGAGGCATACAGGCGCTCAGCCGTTCGTATTACTCTCGTTTGATTCCCAAAGATCAGGCTGCCGAATTTTACGGATTTTATAATATGCTTGGAAAATTTGCGGCAATTTTCGGACCGGTTATTATGGGCACAATAGGTTTATTGGTTCGTAGAGCGGGTTATTCGGCGAATATTGCCTCTCGGGCAGGCATTGCTTCGGTTTCAATTTTGTGCATTTTCGGTGGAATATTACTTTATTTCGTTGATGAAGAAAAAGGTAAACGGGAAATTGAATATTTGAAGTTAAAGGACGGTGAATTAGTAGCTGAATAGCAGTTATAATAGGTGTTGAAAAAACTACCTTAGATAAGATCTATTATTGTCCGACATCAGTAAATTGTCTTCATAGAATATATGAAAATATTTCTGGCATTTTGTATCAGAAAGTTTAAATTATTCCCGGGTGTTCTGTTTTTGGGGTAGCAAATTGTATAAAATCTTATGAAGAATAGAAGGATAAGCGTCTTCGGATTTGCATTTCTTTTTGTATTTGCAGCGGCGATTCTGCTGGATGGTAAATATTCTCCCGTCTCATCTAAATTAGTGACAATTCATATAGATGGGATAGATAATAACGTCGTCGCCAGTAAAGTTGAAGATATGGTTCGCACGATTGAAGGTGTGCAAACAGTTTTCATTGATGAGAAATCTCACATATGCACGGTTAGATATGATTCGGGAAAAATCGATCTTAAAGTTGTGGAAAGTCAGCTCGCTGGTCTGGGTATAAAATTTGTCCCAATTGAGTCGCTGAAAATAACCGAATCGAACGTCCGGAAAGATCGTAAAAAACTTCTTTCTATAAAAATCAATTCCGCATCCGATCAATAACACCATACAAAATAACAATAGTAAAAAGCATCCTGATGTAATCAGGGGCAGTTGACTAACTGACTTTTGCTATGGTTAACCCTTCTCCCTAACCTGAACAAGCCAGAATTTCAGGTTTCAAATTGCAAATTTGAATATTCTCTTTGGGATAAGAGTAACTTTGCGAAAGTTATCTAAAAGAGATTTACAGTATTCACCTGTATCTTTTGCATTACGAGAACGAACTTTCGCAAAGATTTCTGCGTACCACTCAACATATCAAATTTGTCCCGATATTCAGCGGGATTATCTAAAAGAGCTCCACAGCATTCAAAATATTTTATTTACATTTTTGCTCTGAGGGAATTCCTTCGGGACAAGAATTTGAGAATTAAGAGACTATAGCGTTATTCCCTTCTTCAATGCCTGTTCAATGGCTTCAAGAATCACCTTGCTGCTCGCGGTGGCTTTGCTTACTGTATCCACCTGAAGATTTTGAGCAGCGACTACATTGCCGGGAATAA
>JADHWC010000102.1 GCA_016783665.1 Fidelibacterota bacterium
TTTCATGCATATAAAATAACAGAAATTGTCATATTGACAACTCTTTATTTTAACCTGAATAACTCATAAAATTACCAATTTTAAGGTTTCCCGAGATTCGGGATCGAGGGAAATCCCGACGAGATGATGGAACCTGAGAGCGTTATAAACTAAAGCAATTATTTTGAGCCGGCGCAATTACCTTCTCCGGTTCTTCTTATATATCATCTATGCGAAAATGAACAATATAAAAACATACAGGATTTTTAATGTTTTTAAAAACGTATCGCTAATCCAAATTTTATATAGGGAGAATATGAATAATTATCTCTCTTGTTCTCCGTTTTATCCGTTTGAGTGTAATACTCTGTACTGTCATCTATCGAAGTGTTTCTAATCCTTGTATATGTAGTAGTATCCTCTTGTTTAGTAAATATAAATTTTGAATTATATTCAACAATCAGGCTGATATTTCTTCTGCAAAACCATTCAACGCCCGCTGAAGCCATGAGTCCGACATGATAATTTTTCTGTTTATAGACCCTCTCGCCATTTCCGGTGTACAAATCCTCGTCACGCCACGATTTATCATTATCATAATATTGAGAATACCCAATGATCGGCCCCACGCCTAAATAGGACTGGAATTTATCTTGCGGATTGAAATAATGAAGATATTGTGTATAGATACTAATGCTTGATGACCAATAATCATCAATAGTTTCTTTGTTATACTCAAATGTGCTATCAATATCCATAAATTCACTTCGGTAATTTTGATTCCCCTCAAGATCATTTTTCCGTGCACTGAAAGACAAGCCGATCCTGTAGACTTTTCCTCGTTTATTGTACTTTTTTAACGAAATGGTGCTTCCTTCAAAACGTTCGAAATTAATGAGTCCCCGAAGTCCGAACTCAAGCGCCCTGGCACCGTCCGTCAGCAGTGTATGTGTAGAATCCGCCGACTCTGCAAGCATTGCCAATGGGTGAAAAATGATACCTATCAACACAACATATAATAATAATCGTCTCACTTTATTCTCCTTTAATAAATTATGTTTTTTGTTTTTCTTGACATCAATTACTCTCAATTTAAAAATGAATCGATACACCTAATCTCATGCTCGAATTAACTGAATAAAAATATCCATCTAATTCCGTAGTTGATGTTATTATGTACCCATCATTACCATTGACAAATTTATTAGTCTGCTTACTGGACGACTTATATATCCTCCCGCCAATTAAAAATGCTGCATGGTATTCCGCTAGTAAACTGATATTTTTACGGCAAGACCACTCGACACCCATGGACGCTGTAATACCGGTGAAAATAGTAATGGGCATAACACCATGACCGGTAGCTTTTCCTCTTCTGGGTATTTTTGTGACTTTGTCAAGCACAAGATATCGAACGGAGTTAAGCACAGGATTTCGAACGGTTGTATTTTCAGAACTGGAAAGTCCAATCCCCAATATTGGCCCCAATCCGATATAGGAATGAAAATCGTCCTGGGGATTGAAATAGCGAAGATATTGTGTATTTATTGAGATTTCATAGAAACCGCTGGAAACGGAAGATTGAGATGTATAAGCGATTGTACTATCGATGGTGATAAAATCATTTTCAACGCTTCTATCCTGCTCTTCACTAAGTCTGCTATTGACAAGCGATATGCCTACTCGAAAGGCTTTGGAACCTTTCAGATACTTTTTATACGATATCGTGCCGCCTTCAAATGAGTAAATTTTCAAATTCTGAATTCTAAACTCCAGCGCTCCGGCTCTGGAATTCAATAGTTTTCCGGTACAATTCGAAGGCGCTTCAGCGATCATTATTGTCGGCGAAAGTGTTAGGTAACACAGGATACTTAATATTAAATGTCTATGCCGCATCTTTTTCATCATCCGCCGGATTGTGACTCAATTGGAATTCCCTCTTCCAATTTCCAATTTTCATTTTGAAATCTGTACTCTTCAACTCTAAATCCCAAAACCATCAAGCCTTTTACACACTTTGGAAGAAATTCCGTTACTTCATTTTATAGAAGCTATTTTGTATCTGCTTCAACATTAAACAAAATGTTTAAATTTTCCAAGAACTTTTAACGTTGAACGATGAATTGTGATATTTGTTAGTCGACTATCAGGGTAGATCATCTGAATGAAGCATTTTTTGGTTATCTCGTATATTTCTCCACCTCTTCGGTCTGCCTAAATAAATCCTTCAAAACTCCAGAGTCAACTGATTTGATATGTCTTTTTCGCTCCCATCGTTTAAATTCGATAAACTTACCCCCAAGAGTCTTATTGCTTTACGTGGTAGATTGTCGGAATGAAGCAGCTTTTTGGCTATCTTGAATATTTCTTCTGCATTAATCTGAAATTTATTCAAACTGACACTGCGCGTTTTGAGATCAAAATCAAAATATTTGATCTTCAACGTAACCGTTTTTCCACTCACATTTGATCTTACCAATCGTCTGCCAAGTTCTTCGCAAATAGATTTCAGTTCCTCATGCAGCGTTTGCATAGAGACGATATCATTATCAAAGGTACATTCAGCGCCAAGAGATTTTCTGATTCGCTCCGGTTTTACTTTCCAAGTATCCTCTCCCCTCACTACCTTATAGAAGTAATTCCCCATTTTTCCGAAATGGCGGATGAGTTCCAGTTGATCAAACTCCAATAAATCACTTCCGTTATAGATTTCCAACGCCTTCATTTTCGCCGCAGTCACCTTACCGACCCCGAAAAACTTTTCAATAGGAAGTGTTTTGATAAATTCATGAACTTCTCCCGGAGTAATGACTGTCAATCCATTGGGTTTATTCATGCCGGAAGCAACTTTAGCCAGAAATTTATTGATCGATATTCCCGCTGATGCCGTCAGCCGGGTCTTCTCCTTGATTGAAGTTTTGATCTCTCTGGCAATAATGGTCGCCGAGTGTATGCCTTTTTTATTTTCTGTCACATCGAGATAGGCTTCATCCAGTGAGAGAGGTTCTACAAGATCGGTATAGTCCCGGAAAATGGTCATTATCACGGAAGAGGCTGCCTTATAAACATCGAATCGCGGCTTCACAAAAATCAGCTGCGGACACTTATGTTTGGCGATTCTTGATGCCATGGCGGAATAAACACCGAATTTACGGGCTTCATAACTGGCGGCAGCTACCACACCGCGGGAACCGGCACCGCCTACAGCGACAGGTCTATGGCGCAAGTGCGGATGATCCCGCTGTTCGATAGATGCAAAGAACGCATCCATATCGATATGAATTATTTTGCGGTATTTCGACTTTTTATTTTCCATTTCCTGTAAGATATTTATAACGCTCGGTAGGTTTCAATAATTTCCGGCAATATATCAGTAAAATTCAGGAATACATGTTCGCCCTTATCATTCAGAACAATTTTGCAATCGCTCTTTTTAAAATAGTGTAATGCATGCCGGTAGTCCAGAATTTCATCATCACGATTAAGAAATACCTTAAGCCGATCACCGTGAATTTGTTCAGGATTGTGGTAATATTTCATCATTTGGTTCAAATTCTCAATTATCAAGCCGCGCGGCGCCTGGTTGTCGAATTCCGGTTTAGTTACCAGCCTTCTTTCAAGATCATCAATAGGTTGGATGGTGGGATTCAGCAGGACGGCATACAGTTTAAATTTTACATGCAGATGCAGCGCATAAAAACCGCCCAGACTGCTTCCGATCAACATACACGGTTGATTATGACACTTTTCACGGATAACAGCTTCAAGAAATCGGATTGTCTCGTTTGGATCATGCTGTATATCCGGAGAAAACGTTTCAATATCAGGATAAATTCGCTTTAATAATCTGGCTTTAAAGGCGTTTCCGCTGCTTCCGTAACCATGTAAATAAATAATCATCGATACTCCCGGTTTTGGCAAATATACAGTGAAATAATGAAGCGCTCAACAGATTTAACCGGATATTGCGGTTGTCAACCTGATTTCGTATGTTTAATTATGATAATTCGTTTACAATATTATCAGGCGCTCTTTCTTACTCTGATTTTTCTTTTATGCCCCAATATATCGTACTGCAATCATCCGGTAAACGACCACCGATTCCGGCAGAAACGGATTAATATGGTCAAAAATCAGATTGAAGCGAGAGGCGTCAGCGATAAAAACGTGCTGACCGTAATGCGAAAAGTCGAACGTCATCATTTTGTTCCCGAACAATATCGCCAATATGCTTATGCCGACCATCCGCTCCCGATCGGTGAAGGTCAGACAATTTCACAGCCTTATATCGTCGCCTTAATGACTGAGATGGCATCAATTAAAACTCATGATAAAGTCCTGGAAATAGGAACAGGGTCCGGTTACCAGGCAGCGATTCTGGCTGAACTTTGCGATTCCGTCTTTACAGTCGAAATAAATAGAAAATTATCCGAAAAAGCAGGCAAAATTCTAACGCAATTAGGTTATAAAAACATTTTGTTCAAAACCGGCGATGGATTTCAGGGATGGCAAGCCCACTTTCCTTATGATGTAATCCTGGTAACATGTGCCCCCAGTGAAGTCCCGGAAGCCCTGATCGACCAATTAAAAGAGGGCGGTCGACTTGTTATACCTGTTGGTCCATTGATCCGTCAAAATCTTTTATTATTTCGAAAATGTGACGGTAAGCTGGTTTCTGAAACTGCTATTCCGGTTCGTTTCGTCCCAATGATCGACGAGCAAGGAAATTCTTATTAATTATCAAATAAATTACTTGCCAATTGCAGATTTTTTAATTAGTCTTACGTACGTAATGTTTTGAATTAATGCAAAGTTGATCCTTTATCTGATTGTGTCTCTTTACTATGAATAACGGCTGTTCCGACAGATTAAAACATGTATTGTTTTGCCGAATTTCTCGAAATTCACTGCAAATCCTCCTTACAATCGTGGTTACGATTATTTTTACCAACTGTACCCAATTGCAAAAACGTCAAAAAAATCAAAATGATCAACAGGCAGAACAGATTGATTCAATTGCTGTAATTCCTGAATCCGTTTTTACTGATCCTGATACATTAGAGCATTTGAACAGAACCGTCCAGGAAATGTGGGAAGATTTTCGCGCCGCCAAGGATTCTGTAGATTCTGCCCGCGCCAGAAATGATTTTGACGCAACAATACTCGCTTTATTAAAAGCCGCTCATCATGCAAATGAATTGGATCGGGACGATATCGTCGCCTGGCAGCTAAATAATATCGGTTTTTATTCCATTGAAGAATTTAAAAAACGCACTGACTATCCAAATCGCATGAGTACTATCGAATCCATGCGGCGCGGACCGGAAAAGATAGTTTATATAAAAGAGACTAAACGATTGTTTAAGGAAAATCTGTCACTCTTGATCGAAGGCACCAAACATCTTGAGGAAGCCTATGAACTTGATAAAAACCTCGATGACAACGACCGCACTCAGAAGATCTACAGCAATTTAAAATATATCGACTGGATCCGTAATTTCGTTAATAGCGATTAGCAGACCTGCAATCACCCCATATTATATCCAATCAATACAAGCATTCCGATGGCACCGATGATCTTAATCATTTTACCGCCGACTGAACCGGTAAGTGCGCCGATTCCCGATTGATACGCTCTTTTTGTATCACCGGTACGTATAAGGTCAATAGCAAATGCTCCGATAAATGCTCCTCCGATGGCGCCAAGCAACGATCCTGCTACAGGAAATATACTTGTGCCAATTATGGCTCCAATAATGCTACCGGCGATTGCGGCGGCAGTTCCCTGATTTGAGGCGCCATAGCGTTTGCTGCTCCAGGCAGTAATGATGAACTCCAGAAGTTCCAGGCAGATCGAAATAAACAAAAGCCACATTATTAATCGCCAGTTAATTCCGGCAACCGGATCGATCAATTGATACAAAAGATTAAATATGACGATGAAAAACGTTCCGGGAAGACTGAAAATAAGCGTAAAAACTGATATAAGCAGCATAAGCCAGTATATAATGGCAATGACAATGTTCATCGATCCACTCTCAGATCCATTTAAGGATGACTGCAGCCAGGATTAATGCTTGTGATGCGAATTCTGTAGGTATAACATCCCCCCTTTTATTTTGATCATAAAAATATAGAAGTTTTCTGAATTTCGACAGAATTTATTTATGTTTCAAATTCCGACATAGAGAATATTGTTTTTTAACGGGATACGGGCATTATTTGACACTTTGATAGATATTATTTATGATTTTTAGACACTCTTATTTTTCGTTTGACAGTGATAATAATAATCCGGCAATCATTAAACGTATTATTCATGTTGCGTAAGCGATTTTAGGATGTTTAAAGTAATTTGCCTCACTCTATTGGCGTCCGTAGCAGCGCGAGTTAGATGGTCTTTGTACTAACATCTTTTTGGGGTATTTGTGGTGCTGGCTTTTCCCATTTTTTTAAGTATTGCACAATACCTTGATAATACTCGATAAGCATTTTCTCAATAATTGTGACAAATCCAAATCGGCTGACAAATTTTCTCCCTAAGTATTTAATTAGAAGAATGTTGAAGCTCTTTATCTCTTTACCATTGATTCTTTCAAAAGCATATTCAAGTTCTTCTAATGGAAGTCTGATTGGTTTACTCGAGTATTTGATATTAATATCGACCATTAAGTCACTTCTTAGTTTTTCAAATAATTCTGGATTTTTCTTTTCACAAAGTCTAATCTGATTTCTTATCCATGTGATTTTAGCTCGTTCTTTTTTATCCTGTGGCGAAAATAATGTAACGGACATTTCAATATTTCTACGATCAAAATTTGGACGGACAATAACATTAGAGGCAGCACCATCTATTTGTAAAGTAGACTGTAAACTAAGTTTTGAGATTAATTCATGCTTTTCATAATCAATTCTAACTTTAAGATTGTCCCTAAACTTGGTTTGACCATGAGCGACGCTGTAAATATTTACCTTCGGCAAATTGCGCTAAAGGGCGGAATACCTTTTGATCTAACACTGCCGACCCGGAAAACAGTGCAGGCAATGCGGG
>JADHWC010000029.1 GCA_016783665.1 Fidelibacterota bacterium
CTACAAATAGTCTGGAAGGTGTATTCTCTAATTTGAAGATAAAATTACAAAATCATCGTGGCTTGAAAAGAGAAAGAAAAATCAGATTTATCAATGAAATCCTGGCCAAATAGCAACCACTTTTTGTCTATTATACCTATATTTACAATAGGTGTTTCCTGGGGATTTGGATCAGAAACCGAACTAATTAATTCAGGAGCAAACGAAATAATTCATCACCCGGATGAAATTATGAGTATCTGAATTCAAGTAACAAGTGCATCAATTTCCAACTTTTAGTTACTATCTCAAACATAATTTCGGATTCATTCCGGGAGCCAACTCCGGCAGGATTCGGGAAATTGCCCAATCCTAATTGATATTTTTAAGAGTGTTAATGACCAACCGTAGTCGATAAAAGTATCCCCATCGCCTCCAACGGCATCAAATAGCTGCCGTAAAGGTGTTTCATGTGATCATCCGCTGTTTGTCCGGAATACATTGTTAGATGAAAATAGTCGGTATCGCAAATCGACACTTGCGTTCCGATATTATCCTGTCCCGTGACAGATATTCGGGTCGCTCCAATCCCACTGATAAGATAATCCGCTGTTTGAATAGTGCTTTGATATCCTGACCGTGCAGCAGCAAGCTGAGACTAATGGAGCAATACAGCAAATGTCCAATTCGTTTCATCATCATTCCGTTTATAATTTATGCTCACAGAATATAACACTATGCAAAAAATCAGGAAAGTGGAGTCCCCCCCATCCCGCTCTGCATTTAATTTGCTATTGTAAATTTTAAAAATCTTTATAATATTAGTTGCATGTAAAAATTGAATAATAACTGCGAAATTGGTTTTATATCATGCCTGAATTAGTCAATGAAAAAATCAGCAACCTGTTCTCCTTTTTAGTCATTTTGATCATCGGCACATTCTGTCTTGGCATGCTGACATTCGGCGAACCTTTTCTTTTCTGGGAATATCCATTCAGCGACCTGGGAAGCACGGTTACTCAGAATGGCATGCCAAATACATATTCCTGTTTTATTCTTGTCCTTGGTATGCTTTTATCCGGCTCCTTATTATGGAAAATCAGTGTGTGCTTCAAAGAAGATCCGGCTATCATTCATTATCAGCTAAAGCGCTATCTCAGCATAAGCGCCGGGATCGGGTGTTTTGTGTTTGTTTTTCCTCATAATATCAATAATGACATTCATATGATCGGCGCTGCAATAATGGTGGCATCCTTTTGGGCAATGGCAGCGCTACTCTTACTCGAAGTTAGGAAACATATCCCGACGGAAAAATTTTTCCTGCAGCAGTCCATCCTTCAGGGAACAGTTTTAACTTATGCTGCCGCATATACCATGAATTCACCGATCAAAAATATCGCTCAAAAATTTGCCGTATTAGGGCTAATGATAGTATTAAAAATTGCAACATCTACTGCGAAGACGTTTGAATTTTCCAGTATTTTCACATTTTCACAGAAAGATAACAACTCCTGAGTATTCTATTAGACTGAGATAGTAAATTCCTGGAAGGGGATAGCTAAAAATTGTCTACCATAAAATTCCAATGCGCAATTCGATTTACCAGGCGAAATAAATTTTAAATTAGTTTTTCTCTTTCAAAGAGTTGAACTATTTCACAGGGCAGGTTCTAAATAACATCACGTCTTACTCGTTACAAAGCCCCAGCTTTGTAACGATAACTACATCTTTCGCTAGCATTCCCAAGCTGGGGCTTGGAAATGAGCGTGGCAAAGGGGCTTGTGTCAAGGACATCTCTTACAAGAGGAATGAGTTATTTACGATAAAAGCCAATCCTGCAAAGATCATTCAACTTTACACCAAAAAGCCGGTTTTCTAACGTTTAATAAATCTTATACGGTTGCCTTGCGCAGGATCCGTTTATAGTGGTGTATCTGATCCCTGACATGTTTCAATTTTTTATGATCATGCGCTGCCAGAGCCTCATCCCGCACTTTCTTTAATTCCCGGATCCTGGACTTGATTTTTTTCTTGTTGACGCCAACAACATGATGATGAACATACATGTCGATATTCAGCGCTTTGCAAATTGCCGCAAGCAGATGATCTTTATTTAACTGAGTATAACCCTTCACTGCTTCGCTCTCGATCCCGGAAGCGATCTCTCTTAATTCTGCTACTGTCTTGTGTTTGAGTTCATTAAAACCGTATTCCATCGTCAGAACCTCCTTCTAAGCAAAATGGCCTCTATTTATAAAAACTTATTCATCAACACTTTCTATAATATATTCACATTCACAAGAATATCAAGGGAGATTTTTTCAGACGACATATTACTTTGGAAAAATCTTCAGATAACCAGAAAGAAAACGGAATGATTGAGAGATGTAAAATTTTATTGCATTATGTTTGATACAATTGTATTTCCATTTCAAATAAATGTACTACACCTGTCAGGTTTACAGGATTGATCTCATCTGAGGGAAAAGAATCTAATAAACCTGACAGGTGTAATCAATTAATCCTGTTTGTATTGAAAGTCTGATAACAATGGAAACTTTTTGGCAAATAAAAACGGTTACATTGTATTATTCTCGTTCCGGGGCTCCCCATCTGCTTGTCGGCAATCTTGTCGGGCAGGTGTTCCGGGACGGACTATCCGTATCGGTTGCAGAGCAAGAGCCCTGCAACCAGAATAAAAATGACCATTATAAAGTGACTTCTAACGAATCGCATGGAGATAACTCGGTGGTTCGATGATTTTGAGTTTTAGGGATGTTGGTCCTATTATCTCATGAGTTGACTGTTTCATGAGTATTTATACCCCGCTTCAACAATATCATGAACCTTCGCCGACAGCTTCCGGCTTTGCTCCAGCCAATCCTCCTTCGGTTCTTCAAATACGGGCAGATGGATTTGCATCTTCACTTCAAATTTCCGCAGCCTCAGCACATTCCAGAAATGATCCAGAAAGGTCATTCCGCCGTACCAGCAGACCAGGTCACGGTTTAGTTCCGAAAATGGTTCTCCGTTGATCCGGGCATACCTGATCGTTACCGGCAGGATCGGCACACCGGCGCGCACCGGGCAGGAAAAAATGATCTTCTTAAACGACAAAACTCCAGCGCCATTCGATGTTGTCCCTTCCGGGAAAATAACGACGTCAAAACCTTTTTTTAGATAGCTAATGATCTCTTTGACATAAGGTGGTTCTTTTACGCCGGTAATGGATCGGTCGACAAATATCGATCCACGCAGCCAGGCGATCGTTCCGAGCAGCGGCCAGTATTTCACATCATGTCTCGCCACAAAAAGAAGTGGGAAATGCGAACCTACGATCAGAATATCGAGATAGCTCAAATGATTGGAAATGACACAATAATTTTGTCCCCGTTCTACATTATCTACACCGGAAATTATAATCTTTATTCCTAATAATTTTAAAAATAAGGTTCCCCAGAACGGACCGAAAAATGTCGAAACCCGGCGGCAGGCTTTTTTCCCAAAGGGGATAAACAGAATAAGAATAACCAAATCGAATATGAGCAATCCAATACACGCAATAACAAATACCATTAACCGGAGAATCGCTTTTAATGTTCTAAACACAATATCTACCCTTGTTGATTTGTTAATTGATGATATTTTACAAAAGTATCGTACCCTTCATTTCCCATAAATCTTTTCAGATAACGTCCGTTCGTCTCCGTCAGATCAACAAGGATCAAGCCATCCAGAACGCTGGAAAAATCTTCATCGACATTGAAACTAAGCAGTTTTGCATTCAGCTTCATGTAATGTCTCAATAAGACGGGAATTCCTTTTCCATCCTTTTCGATCTCCGATATCAATATCGAGACGTCCTCGATGTCCTTCAATGGCGCGTACAGGTACTTTTGATGACGGGGTTTTATTCTTTTCGGACGGAACGGCTGACGGGGTTTGACTCTCTTTGATAAATCTGTTCGTCCATGTTTGTTTCTAAAAAAATTATATATCAGGTTTTTCGAAATGACATTGTAATCGTTACTGATACTCACCGGACCATACAGGTTTTTATATTGCGGATTCCGAATAATAAATTGGGCAATTCCCTTCCATAAAAGTAACAGCATACTATACTGTTTCTGGTATTCGATCCTGATGAATGAACGACCCAGCTCAATGAAATTTCCCAGTTCTTTCAGCCCCGCCGGTTTCAACCGGAAAAGTGAATTGGTATAAAATCCTTTAGGACCATAATCCTTCAGAATTTCATCGGATAACCCGATCCGGTAAGCGCCGATCACTTCCTTTTTATCCGTATTCCAGAGCACTATATGATGATAATAATCATCGTACCTGTCCAGATCAACTGACTTCCCGGTGCCTTCGTTGACCTCTCTAAATGTCAGTTCCCGTAAGCGACCGATTTCCTGCATTAATTTGGGAATCTGATCAGCTCTGGCAATATAGACGTGAAATTCCTTTTCTTTACATAACGCCTGATTTTCAGGCAGTTGTCCGATTTCCTGCTCCAAAATACCGGGCGCTATTGCAGGTATGACAGGTTCCAGGCTGCTTTCCTTATTTGAAATTTTCTGCTCTTTTGATGATTTGATTCGATTCCGTAAAAAGTATGTTTTTGTGCGAATGTAATTCGTGATTTCCGTATCATTCTGAAAATGCTCCAACATCGACCATGGGATCGGTTTTCCAACGAGCGCCTCTATTGGCGTAGAGTGCTTGCCGATGAGTTCACGAGGTAAAAGTAAGGTGCGCAATCTCGGGTTAAACATTCCCATTAACTGGAAAAAATTACTGTTACGCCCCGGGAAATATACCGGCACTGTAGTCGCCCTGCAATGTCGTATAATTGCCGCCGTATGCGGCGACCACTTCATGTCAACCACCCGGCTCTTGCTGAGAAACAGGTGCGACACCTCGCCGGCTGGAAATGTGATCAGCAAACCGCCCTGCTTCACCCAATTAATTGCTGCCCGGATTGCGGCGCTGTTTCTCTGAATAGATTCTTTATTACCAAATGGATCGACCGGAATATTCCATTTATGGATTGCCGGAATATTTTGGATTATGAAATTGCCCAGGATTTTGATATCGTCCCTGACCTCCGATAAAATCGCCGCCAATACAATTCCATCCAGTCCGCCAAACGGGTGATTTGCAACGACCACAACCGGTCCGGAAGCCGGGATTTTACTTAAGTCCGTTAATGAAACGTTTGGACTTACTTCTAAAATTTTCAGACAGGCATGAAAAAACGTTCGCGATTCCTGGTCTCCGACTACCTGATCATAGGCGTTGTTCAGCTTGTCGATCGACAGCATTCTTTCCAGCTGGGATCGGAATACGCTGAAAAAAACTTTTAATCCCGGTCGGTTGATGAAATTCTTTAATTCAATTAAAGTATCAGTGGAGTTCTCCATCTTCACTCAACATTGCATTTTAACTGATTGCCTCTCCCTTATTGATATTGTTTATAATTTGCAGGTAAAGATTAAATACAAAGGTTTTTTGAACTTCCTTTATGACAAAATATATCTTTGGGACAATATTTTGAAGAGCCGGCGTCTCTTTTGAAGGAAAACCTTCCAGTCGGTCCTTTTTAATATTTGACATCAAGTTTCTCCCATTATTTGAGGTTTTTATTTATCTTCAACTTTATCTATGATCTCCAACTCGGTAATTTGCTAAGACAATTTATAATATAACCCGATTATTCTAAAAGACTATTTATGTTATAATCGACTTAATTGCTCAACATTAACCTTGCGGAAGTTCTAAACTTTCGCAAGTTTCTGTCACAACTCCCGACCGAACCGTAAAATCACGCCTCGTTTCTATATTTATCCATAAAACCAGCAAACCATATCATAAAATCCATCAGGATATTCGTTAGAATCGGTAATGTATATTTTGTTGAAAGATATTTTATCTTTCTATTTTCTGATTTGCCTCCATGGGCGATTTCGCTACTGACAGACCAGAAGCAGTCACATAATGAATGAATACAATTTGAAATATATTCTATGCTGTACGTTTTATTGACTTTTTTTGTCTCATCATATTTTGGACTACCAGCAATAAACCAAATGATACTTCCAGGCTTAAGATTTCCATTTTTATAAAATGAATCAGGCATGTCTTTTCTAATTATTTCAATCTCAGTTATTTTTCTCAATATTTCTTGAAAAAGAGTTCTCAGATTACAAATATGTCCTTCAATATTTGATCTATCGGTTGTATTGATATCCTTTAATATTTTTATTAAAGTATCTTCAAAGTCAGTTGAAAGATAGCCTTTCTGAAAAACCTCAAATACTTTCTTATGCTCTGATTTAATAATGAGCTCTTCAAACTGATTTATTTTCTCTTCGATAAAATTTGCCAGGTTTTCCTGTTTGTCTTTAAGAATGATATGATCACGAGGAAAAAAGTTGAACAGTTTGCTGAGAGAATCTTCAATTGTTAGGCTTCTTTCTTCAGGAGAATAAGCCGTTAAAAAGTAAAAATTATTTAACAACAATCCTGGATTGGAATGTTTGAAATACTTATCTAAAAGTAATAAGAACAGCCAATCACCTTCACAGCCGGGAACTACTTTTTCTTCGATTATTTGAGGAACTTGCTCCGGTAAATATTCAGATTGTCCACTATCTTTAAGTTCCTTGCTGCCAAGCAGATCTCTATCAATAATAAAAAAAGAGAACTTTTCATATCCGTATTCAATTGCTTGAATTGCATCTATGAAATTAAACTCAACATGGAGGAATAGATTGTTATTAAGTTTTTCTTTGATTTTTTCCCGATATTCAGCTTCCGGGCTGTTTAAAAATTCTGTTTCGTCATCGCTTAGATATTTTCCGAAGTAATGAAGTATTTTGTCTCGATCAAGTTCATCTTCAACATATAATATCTTTCCCATTGTTTTTATCCTCCCAAAAATTAGGAAACTTTATTTTAGTAATAAATCTATTGTTTAATTTAGGTCTTGTTACTTCACCCTTCATGATATTTATAATATTATCTATAATCAGGTTTCCCGTTCCGACTGACTTTACTTCGGTATCGCCGGATAAAGAATTTTCAACTTCAAGAGAAATAAATTCCTGACTACTATTAAATTTTATAGACACAATTCTATCCTCTTTTTTTACAAAAGCAGCGTATTTAATAGCATTAAAAATTATTTCATTAAACAACGTTAATAATTTTACATCTGAGCCTTTTTTATCTCCTATAATTAAAGCGTCGGAATCACCGAACTCAATGGCAATATCAAACATATATTTGTTCAGAAATTTTATGAGTAATCCAAAGCTTTTAGTATCTGTTTCTTCATGTAAACTTGTATATTCTGTAAGCGCTTTTTCATACAAATCATATTGAGGGAAGTATTTTTCCCAGAACGGTTTATAGTATTTTACAATTTGCATAATATTGCCAATAGATGCTTCAACGGAGCTGGTGATCATATCTTTTAAACTCATTCCCTCCGAATTGTGTCTGGCGTCGTAATAAAAATCCTTTTCTGAACCACTATAAGATAAACTTACAGCATTGACCATTTTGCTTAGAACTTCAGCCTGTTTAAGCGCTCTGTCAATTTGTGAATTCTTGGTTGTCCGTTTTAGAATCATCAGCGGGTTAATAATCGTACTAATAATATTTTTTATATCATGTGCCTGATTGCGGATAATGCGATCTCGTTCATCGATTTTGGCTTGAAATATTTCAAATTCCTTTTGCTTATCATTAATAGATTGTAAATGGTCATGAAGAGCTTCGCCTAACTTCCACCAACTTAGTTCTAATACATCTTTGTATCCTTTACAAGCATTTCTTGCTTTATCATATTCACCTTTTGAAAGATAATAATTTGATATTTTTTCAATTTTTTCAATTGCTTCTTTACTAAGTTCATACTTTACTTCTCTTAAGCAATCTAATGCTTTATCCCATTCATTATGTTGATAATAAATAAGACCAATGTCCTCATAAACTTCGTTTTTATTTTTCAGAGCTTGATTAATAATTTTTTCATCTTTTTTTGCTCGGTTAATATTTTTTAGTTTTTTATGTGTTAAACTTCTGTAAAAGATAGCCCTATAATTTTGAGGGTCAGATTCAATTATTGTATTTATTTGAGAGAGTGCCTCTTTATATTTTCCAGTAAAGTAACATAAAACGGCAAATTCATAGCGAATCTCTTTAAATATATCAGAATTTTCTTCTAATAATTTTAGAAAATCAGATCGAGCATTACTATATTTTTCAAGGAAATAATAACTGAATCCTCTGCTTAAGTACATAATATCTTTTTTTATTAATTTTTCATTACGATATAGATTCATAGCATTTGTTAAGTCATTAATTACTTCTTTATATTTATGTAGTTCAAAATAACAAATTCCTCGCTGATAAAATAAAATGGGATTCTTCGGTAGTTTTTTATTGTTTATTAGTTTGGTATAACCTTCAATAGCTTTCTCGTAATTATTATGTATTTGACAAAAGTAAGATTTTCTCAATATACCCTGAGTAGTATTTGGTGTTATATCAAGTATCTTTTTTTTATCTTCTTCATATTTCTTTTTATAATATTCCTCTTCAGACTTTTTGTTTGTAAACAAAAAGTCTATCAATGTTACTTCGTATAGGTTAGCACGTTTTATATAAAAGGAAACATTATCCGGTTCTTTTACGATCTGTTCACTGATCTCTTTTATTTGATCCTGATATTCTGATTTTTTATCCATTTTCATTCCTTTTTAAAAGTTCATAAGAGTATATGCATATAAGATGCCAAAAATCAAAAACGGATTGTTACCGACATGTTATCAATATGTTACGACAATATTTCTGATGCTTTAAAAAATCATTCCCGTAAACATCTTTACATCCATCCGTAAATATTTTTACGTTTCAATTCCTGATTTCCGCAGCCTTGCTCTGAAGGTATGCGGTTTAATGCCAAGCAGTTGGGCGGCTTTTTCGGCATTACCGCCGGTCTTTTTCAACGCCGCCTGGTAATATTTCGGAACAATTTCACCGTCAAAGTCAAATCCCTCACCGGGGATTTCGACAAAATCCGAACTTTTATCAAAGTCTATAATGTTTAAATGTTCCGCCTTGATTTCATCACCGGGATAGACAAAAGCTGCTTCAATTGCATTTTGCAGCTGGCGAACATTGCCCTGCCAGGGATTAATGTTTATAAGATTGATTGCCGATTGCGACAGGAATTTATTCTTGCCCTGTTTTTGGTTGAATTTCTCTACAAAGTAGTTAGACAGCAGTATTTTATCATTGCCGCGGGTTCGCAGCGGCGGAAGATAGATTTTACAACTTACAAGCCGGTAAAACAGGTCTTCGCGGAATATTTTCTGCCGCACCTGCTCCATAATATCTTTATTGGTAGCGGAGAGAATTCGGACGTCAACTTTTTCTTCCTCGGCACCCCCAACCGGGATAAATGTTCCCTCCTGCAATACGCGCAGCAGTTTTGTCTGCATATAATCCGGCAGGTCGCAGATTTCATCCAGAAAGATTGTCCCGCAGTCCGCCAGTTTGAATTTGCCCTCTTTATCGGCAACAGCTCCGGTAAAGCTGCCTTTTTTATGTCCGAAGAATTCACTCTCGAACAGTTCCGGGCTGATCGCGCCGCAATTTACTTTGATGAAGGGCTTTTCCTTGCGGGAACTATTATAGTGCAGGGCTTCCGCAACCAGCTCCTTTCCCGTTCCGCTTTCGCCGTGAATAAAAACGGATATATCGCTATCGGCAAAGAGTTTAATCTGCTCCTTAAGCTGAAGAATTTCCAGGCATTCTCCGATTATATTATCATAGGCAAGCTCGCGGGTTTTCAATATTTTGTTTTCCCGGGAGAGCTTTGTTAGTTCAGCTTTTACCAGATCAACCTGTTTAATTTCGGGAAAATCATCGAGATTGAAATTTACATCGGAAATTCCGGTTTCCCGCTGAACCTGTATGAGTTTGGCTTTAATTACGCCGCCTTGTTGCAGGAAAATCCAGCAGGCGTGCATTGTAGGCGTACCGGAAGTGATTGAAATAGTATAGTCGGCTTTTCCATTTTCATCTAATATCTCACGAACCGATTTATACATAGCCGGATAAACAGTGTTATAATCGGTAGGATTCTCTATTAGCGTTGCCTTGTAGATAATTTTCATTTCCGGGTGATGTTTTCTGCAATATTTTAATATATCAGACGCAGGCTTCAAGTATTTATCGCTGTTGTATAATAGATAGACTTTATCAAATGACATCTCTCTTAAGACGGAAAGAATTACTCCCGGTCTTTCCCCGGTGTAACAATCATTGTTGCCGATAAATGTCAGGAGTATTTTTTTCATAAAAAGATCCAATCTGTTTAAATGTAAGAAATCATTGCATTGTATACAATATTTCATATTGGCAGTTGAATCCTTCAACGAAAAATATTAAACTACATTCTGATTTTTAATCATAACTTGAGTTTTTTTTGAAAAATATTTTCGTTTGGCTGTTCTTCATTCTATTTTTGACAACATGTACCCGGATCGGCATACAAAAAGAAAAGGCATCTCAGGATGAATCAGCAACTCCCCCGGCAGCGGCATGGTACGGCAAAGCAACCGCAACCAATGATCCTATCCAAAAAATCGAATATCTGTCCAAAGTCATTAAACAGAAACCCGATTTCACTTCGGCATATTTAGAGCGCGGGCGCGTTTATATTCAAATAGCACAATATGATTCAGCGATTACAGATTTGAATATTTCCATTCAGACAAATCCCGATGTAGCCGAAGCCTACTCTCTGCGTGGACAAGCCTTTGAAGCCAACCGATATCTCAATGATGCCCTTACGGATTATTCCAAATCAATCGAAACCAATCCCCAACCCCAGACATATATTGAAAGAGCCAATTTACTGAAGCAACGACGTCGTTATTCCAAAGCCATCCTGGATTATAGTGAAGCAATAAAAGGCGTTCCCAATAATGTCGATATTTACATTGCCAGAGGAGTCTGTTATCAGAAATTAAATCAACTGAATCCCGCCATCCTGGATTATCAGAAAGCCGTTCAACTACGCCCCAATGATGCGGATCTCTATTATAATATCGGCTCCATCTACTGGGTTCAGGGTAAGTGGAACGACGTTATCAAAGTCTGGGAAAAATGCCTTGAGCTTCAAGCAGATCATTCCAATGTCAATCAATACATTCCCGTTGCCAGAAAAAAAGCCCGCGGCAACAGATGAAAGCGCCATTTTCAAGATTCCCTCGGTTATTTCAGGCGGTATTTCATACAATTTCAATAAATAATTGTCTCTTTTATCACAAAACATTCATTTTTAACTTAAAAATAAATATATTCAGGTATGTGCAACACACTCAAGGAGATTCAATTTGTCGGAATTCACTAACCCTTCTCCCTCTTTCCTCCTGACCCGCCGACATACAATACGTCCGGAGGATGTCCGGGGACCCTATTTCCGTGATCAGACCGCGATCATACATTCCCTCGCATTTCGAAGACTAAAACATAAAACCCAGGTTTTTTTCTCACCTGAAAACGATCACATCTGCACCCGGATTGAACATTCGCTGCACGTAGCGTCCATATCGGCGACGATTTGCAAAGCGCTGAAACTCGATACCGAATTAGCACATGCTATCGGACTGGGTCACGATCTCGGTCATGCACCCTTTGGACATGCCGGCGAATCGGCGCTCAATCGCCTTATGGAAAAACCCTTTATTCACGAAGTTCATAGCCTCAGAGTTGCCGACAAACTGGAAAACTACGGTAAGGGATTGAATCTGACCTTTGCGGTGCGCGACGGAATTATCTCCCACTGCGGCGAGGTCGATGAACAGTTCGTAGAAGTGGCAACAGCTCCGAACAATCTGGATGAGGCAGTATCTCGCCCGAAATCGCCCGGTACCTGGGAAGCTTGTGTAGTACGCGTCAGCGATTCCATCGCCTATCTCGGCAGAGACCTCGAAGATGCCATCAAAGCTAATCTGATCACAGCCGATGATATTCCAAAAAACATTCGATCAAGTCTCGGAGTGAAGAACAGCGATATTATTAACAAACTGGTTTTTAATGTCATAGACTGGTCGAAAACAAATGGCAAAATCGGTTTTTCACCCGAAATGTTCAGCCTCCTCAAAGCATTCAAGCGATTCAGCCGCACCCACATTTACGCTAATCCCAAAATGGATTACTGGAACAGCTATTCCGAAACCGTTCTGAAATCCATTTACCACTATTTGGGCCAGCTTTTTGAAAAGAATCAGGCTGATTTTAACGCCTATGCTATTAGTAAGACAGCACTGGATAATAAATTCGGGAATTACATTAAAGCCTTGCAGGGAATCTACTCCGTAAATGGTTTTGACAGAGACACCATTCTGACGGATTATATTGCCGGAATGACCGATAGCTATGCCTTGCACTGTTTTGAAAATATTCTGACAACCGGAACCACGGGTCTTTGAAAATGTAAACATGTAAATCTTTATGCGAGCAGCGCAGCTAATGATGAAAACAGGGGGTTCCAATGACTCAGCAAACCAATCATACAAAATCGTTCTACGATGAGTTGCTTCGGGCACGGCTATTGTCTTTTGTAAATGCAACGTCCGGGTTTGTTCATAATATCAGTAACCCGCTTACTATTATCGCTACCCGGGCCCAGTTATTGCAACTGAAAATGCCACAAGATACTGATTTTGAGAAGATGGTCGAACAGAGTAAAACTATTGAATCAATGCTGAATAACATTGTCTATATCAGCCAGAACATCCTTAATGAAAAACTCAAATTACTAAATATTAATGAGCTTTTAAAAAATGAATTGACTTTCTTACTGACCGATTCATTTTTTAAACAAAACGTGAAAAAAAATTATCAACTTCATCCCAATCTACCAAAAACAAAAGGCGTCTATTTTCATATTTCAACGGTTTTCTTCTGTGCTATGCAGTTACAGTTATTCCTGATGCGGGATGCTGTCGAAAAAAAAGTCGCTATTAGAACATCTGAAAAAGATAATAACATCATCATCGATATTGCTGGAACCGGAGAGAGACTATCTGAAGAAGAAGTAAACCAAATATGTTCAAAATCAATCAACTTGGAAACAGACGATATTAAACCAAAGCAACTACTAATTAATAATCTTACAAAATCGTGTCAAATGACGCCTGGCAATGACCTTATATTAGCCGTTGAGAGCAACCCTTACCAAACTCATTATCAAATAGTGATTCCAATAATTCATGAGTAATAAATATGCATAAGCCGCGAATATTAGTCGTCGATGACGAACCTTATATCTGTGAAGTTCTGGTTGAAATTCTCCAGGATGAAGACTATGACATCGAATCCGCTTATAGCGGCAACGAGGCAATCGAGAAATTCTGTGAAGGATTATACGATCTCGTTCTGCTGGATATCGGCATGCCTGTCATGGGAGGACTGGAAGTATTAAAACGGCTGATCAGCTTAGACCCTACTGTTGCGGTCATCATGGCAACAGCGCAGCGCGATATTGAAACTGTTGTCGAAGCCGTCAAAATGGGCGCTGAGGATTATATCCTCAAACCTTTCAACGATATCAATGTGATCAAAACATCCGTTCAAAAAGCGCTCAAACTGAAAGCTGTCAAGGATGAGAACCGATACCTGAAAGATCAATTAAAACAAAAAACAAAAACTCATTCAATCATAGGGAATTCCATTCAGATACAGGAGTTAATCCGGATGATCAGCAAGGTAGCGCCACTTAATACAACGGTAATGATAATCGGTGAAACCGGGACGGGCAAGGAACTTGTAGCGCAAGCCATACATCAGTACAGCAACAGATCCGATAAAAAATTTATCAGTATAAATTGCGGCGGACTGCCGGAAACATTATTGGAATCGACTTTATTCGGATATGAAAAAGGTGCGTTCACCGGGGCTTTTAAACGCACAAAAGGCGTGTATGAGGAAGCAGAAGGCGGAACCTTATTTCTCGATGAAATCGGCGAAACCAGTCCCGCTCTGCAAGTGCGACTTCTGCGTGTTCTTCAGGAAAAAATGTTCCAACGGGTTGGCGGCATGGAAAACATAAGTTCAAATGTCCGGATTGTCTCGGCTACAAATAAAGACCTTCTCAATGAAGTAAAAGCCGGTCGATTCAGAGAGGACCTCCTATACCGGTTAAATGTTATTATACTCAATATACCGCCTTTTAAAGAACATCTGGTTGATCTTCCCCTACTAGTAAAATATTTCATCGAAAAATATGCTTCATTCCATGATAAGAACATAAGCGGTATCGAAAAAGACGCTCTGGATTATATGATGAATTATAACTGGCCTGGTAATATTCGTGAACTGGAAAATGTCGTTGAGCGAGCTGTCGCATTGTCGGAAAGCACAATGATCACCGAGGCTGATCTCCCCGGTACTATCGTTTCCAGGAGTGACAATACATCCTCAAAACAACAGACGAAAGCTTTTTCTATAGCAAAGAATGATTTTGAAAAAAATTATCTGCTGAATATTCTGAAAAAGCATAACTGGAATATTGCAAAAGCCGCCCGTGACGCGCACATTCCTCGCCAGAATTTTTACCAGAAATTGAAGAAATACAATATCTCCCGTCAATAGTGTCATATATTTATTACAATCAATAGTGATTTTCGTCACTCTATTTCTGTCTTAATTAAAAGATAATTTCATAAATTGTGTCGTAATAATATGACACTTTTAGTATATTATTAAAAATATAAAAGCCTATATGTTATTAATATATAAACACTTACAAGAGTTGGCACATCCTTTGACATTAAAGGGTGTGGATAGTTGAAAAATTTATATAATAAAAAATTATGCAAACATCAGTTACTAAAAATATTCCCGGTAAAGACCTGATCGAACAACGAATCCGTTCATTCGTTTTACTGAACCGAATTCCGAAAATCGATCTATCGAACATAGGTTTTATTGATCCCACGGTTGTAGGACTGATCCCGGAAGACACTGCCCGCCAGTTTCTTGTTATTGCTTTTGCTCAAAATAAAGGCGTGCTTTCAGTTGCAATGGCGAATCCCTTCGATCCTCTGGCGCTTGATATCATTCAGCAGAAGACCGGTTTTCAAGTTGAGATTAATTATGCTCCTCAGTCGATCATTGAAGCCGAAATTGAAAAGTATTACGCCCAGAAAGCAAACCTTGAAGAAAGTATGAAGGAACTTGTTGACTTTGAAATAGAGGACGAAGAAGAGGATGACGAGGAACAGCTCCGAATACAGGCGGAAGATGCCCCGGCCATAAAATTCGTAAATCTATTACTTTTACAAGCCACCCAGGATCGTGCCAGTGACATCCATATCGAGCCTCAGGATAAAGAGATCAAGGTTCGTTTACGGGTTGACGGCATTTTAAGAGAAATCCCTCCCCCTCCAAAGCGAATGCAATCCGGGATCATCTCCCGGATCAAAATCCTGGGTGGTCTTGATATTGCCGAACGGCGCGTCCCTCAGGACGGCAGAACCAAGATAAAAATATTAGGTCGCCAGATCGATATTCGTATCTCCACGCTTCCGACAATCTATGGAGAAAAAGTCGTGATGAGAATTCTTGACAAAGGGAGTGTTTCACTAAATATTAACGACATCGGTTTCGAAACCAGTTTGATGACAAAATTCAAAGAGGTCCTGACCCAGGCTCACGGAATGATCCTCGTCACCGGTCCTACGGGCAGCGGAAAAACAACTACCCTTTATTCATCGCTCAACTTTGTTAACTCACCGGAAAAGAACATTATAACTGTTGAAGATCCGGTTGAATACAGGCTGAAGGGAATTAACCAGATTCAGGCGCGTCCGCAGATTGGACTTACTTTTGCCGCGGGTTTGAGATCTATTCTCCGCCAGGACCCCGATATTGTAATGGTTGGTGAAATCCGGGATAAAGAGACCGCCGAAATTGCAATACAGGCTGCACTTACCGGACATTTAGTCCTATCGACTCTGCACACCAATGACGCAGTCGCCACAATAATACGGCTGCTTAACATGGGAATTGACAAATACCTGATCTGTTCATCGCTTTCCCTTGTTATCGCCCAGCGACTCGCCAGGAGAATATGTCTTCATTGTAAATATCAATATACCCCGGATGTGGATATTCTAAACAGACTCGTATCATTGAGAATTAATCCCAAGAAAGTCACTTTTTATAAAGGCAAAGGATGCGATCATTGTGCCGGATCAGGTTTTTGGGGTCGAGTCGCGGTTTATGAGTTTTTTCTTCTATACACCGAAATCAAGGAAATGATCATTAACGATGCCTCCGAAGATGAGATGAGACATAAGGGACTGGAACTGGGAATGGAATCGTTGTTACAGAACGGCTTAAAAAAAGTAAAAGAAGGCTTAACCACTGTTGACGAAGTTTTAAGGATCATCTAATATGGCGCAATTCAATTATACGGCGATTGACGCGCATGGAAAAAAGATAAAAGGTTCTTCAGAAGCTGAAAGCTCTTTTGCTTTAGCCGCTCAGCTCAAAAAGCAATCTATTACCATCATATTTGCCGAACGAATAGAAGAAAAAGGAAAACGAATTAAGAAGGACAAAATACCAGGCAACTCTTTTTTCTCTCTGGCAAAAAAAATTACGACCGAAGATCTTGTAATTTTCTACCGACAATTATCAACAATGGTAGACGCCGGAGTGCAATTAGTGGATAGCCTGGAAATCTTAGCCGATCAGGCGGGGAACCCAACATTCCAGAAGGTAATTCAGGATGTAAAAGGAAATATAGAAGCCGGAGAGAGTTTTTCGGCGGCGTTAGCCCGCCATTCCCATGTCTTTCCAGGTTTAGGGATTTCAATGATCAAAGCCGCGGAAATAGGCGGGAATCTCGGCAGTATTCTCGATCAATTAGCGACTTACGTCGAGGATAAGGATAAAATAGATAAAAAGATAAAATCGGCAATATCTTATCCTAAGTTTATTTTGATATTCTTCGGTCTGGTTCTTTCCGGGGTTGTATTTGGATTGATCCCAAAATTTAAAGACATCTTTGAATCTTTCGGCGCCGATTTACCGGGTATCACTCTGGTAATGATTGCCACCAGTGATTTTGCGAAAAATAACATTCTCTATGAGATCATAATGATTATAGGACTAATAACAGGGTTCAAAGTATTCGCTCGCAGCGATTGGGGACGCCACTTTATTGACGGCTTTAAATTTAAAATCCCTGTTTTCGGAAAGATGGTAGTGAAATCTACAATAGCCCGCTTTTGTAAAACATTGGGCACATTGACCAAAAACAGCGTACAATTAGTTGACGCTCTCACAATTTCCGCAGAGACAGCTAATAATGTTGTCATTCAGGAAATCGTAGAAGATGTGAAGAAGAACGTAACCGGCGGAGCGTCTCTTGCCAGATCAATGCAGGATCACACAATCTTTCCGGTTATGATGGTTAAAATGATAGCGGTGGGCGAACAGTCCGGCGCTTTGGAAATAATGCTGGAAAAGGTCTCCGAGTTTTACGACAGGCAGTTCAATTCTTCAATTGATGGTCTTACCTCAATTATAGAGCCGGTCTTAATGATCGGACTCGGAGCCATAGCGCTGATTGTAGTTCTTGCCGTGTATCTTCCCATTTTCCAAATGTCGGGAATGATCGGTGAGTAGTGTTGAATAAGCCTTCCAGAGAATAAAAATCACCCTCCGGAAGGCTTGAAAATTGAGTTAAACAAATCGGCTTCAAAAAAATCATGAAGGCGAAAAAAGGAGGAAGGTAAAATGAAGAAATTCTTCAAAAACCAGAAAGGTTTCACCCTTGTTGAGTTGATGATCGTCATCGTCATCGTCGGTATATTGGCTGCGGTAGCCGTGCCTATCTACACAGCCAACATCAAAAAAGCGAAAATGTCGGAATGCGACGCCGCGCTCGGAACTATCAGGACGGCGCTGCGGGTCTATTATGCGACTAATGATCCAACACCAGCATATCCTACAGCGGCAGCGGGCACTGAAGTATCTGCTGTTACTGGTTTGGATATCAGTGCCGCCGACCTGACCGGAAAATATTTCGCTGCCACTAATTACACACTGGCGTCTGCTGACACAAACTATACTATCTCATGTACGAATGACATACTGTCTACTCCTCGTACGCTCAACGAATTAGGCGCTTTCGGCGGCGGTATATAACAACTGATGACAACGGAGAGGGGGCAAAATGTCCCCTCTCTTCTTTTTTTAATATCATGATGGCAAGATTTAGCAATATCAGAAAATTTTTACATGATGAATCGGGCACGACACTTGTGGAAGTGATGGCAGCCATCTTCATCAGCACTATAATTATGATCGGGGGATCTCAATTTTTCTATCAGAGTAAACGCTTTTTAAATCAGGAAAAAAACAGGCGCATTGCTATTACAATCGCCGAGCAGAAAATAGAAGCAACCCTGAGCTATCCATACGATAAAATTATTGCGGATTTAACCGAAGTAAACACTTTAGTTGATGGTAAGTGGACCCGAACGACAACTTTCAGTAGTATTGACGATTCAGCTGACGGTACTGGAGCAAACGATCTTGATGGAAATACAGATGATTATTGGAAAATTACGGTTACCGTAAATTGGGGCGAACAGCCAAATAAAAGTGTTTCAGTAGAGAGTTATATTAGTGAATACTGGCAGCCATAAATGACAAAAACGCTAAAAATAAAACAGGATAGTGGATTTACCTTAACGGAGATGGGGGTTACAATAGTAATTTCATCAATTATAGCAATTGTCATCGGGATTGTAGTAGTGAGCTCAGGACAATATTTTGCAATCGGTTCCAGGCAAGTTGAAATGCAGCGGGATCACTCACTTATATTAGAAATATTATCAAACTATATCCACACCGGCATAAGTAAAAACTCTTGCATTTATACGGATTCTGCCACAGTTGAAACAGGTCCAACTGTCAGTAATGGCAGTTGTCTCAAAGTAGGATTATCCTCCGGAGATGATATAATATTCTTCAAGGGGGGCAAAGATTTTGTTCTGATCACTCCCAGCGGAACAAAAATTCGTTTAGTAACGCAAAAATTGAACAGTTTATTGTTTTATTATGCCAGCGTCCAGGATTCCGATTTATATATGAATTTTGATCTGGCAATGAGTGGAGGCAATCAGACAATATCAACGGAGCACACGGTGTTTTTCCGTAATTAGTAAGGAAACCATGGTTATTAAACTGATATTCTTCTTGATTGGCGCAATTGTAGGGAGTTTTTTAAACTCGGCAATTTATCGTCTGCCGCGACGTAAGTCTCTATTATTTCCAGGGTCTTATTGTCCTCAATGCGGTCACAAAATACACTATTGGGATAATGTCCCGCTCCTCAGCTATCTGGTTTTAAAAGGTAAGTGTCGTCACTGCCGTAAAAACATTCCTGTCAGATATCTTTTGGTTGAGCTCTTGACGGCATCCTTATTCACAGTCTTTTATATCCTATATGGACTAAGCTACGAATTTCTTTTTTATATAACGCTTTTAATCGTATTAATAATAGTCACATTCACAGATTTAGAGACAAAGAGAGTTCTGAATATAGTGGTTTTTACCGGGGCTGTCCTCGCGTTTTATATGTCCCTAATATTTTGGCCCCTGAATTTTATCTATTCTTTGATCGGATTTTTAACAGGCGGTGGTGTATTAATATTCTGGGCGGTGATTGGAAAACTATTATTCAAAAAAGAAAGTCTTGGATACGGAGACATTAAGCTAGCTGCAATGATAGGAATATTTTTGGGACTTCAAAACACTTTACTGGCTCTGTTTTTAAGTTTTTCATTAGCGACTCTCATTGGAATATTTATGATTATGTTAAAAAAAGCGCGGATGGACAGCAAGATCCCGTTTGCCCCCTTCCTGGCTCTGGGATCTTTGTTGAGTCTTATTTGGAGCGATGAACTTTTTTCTTTGTATTGGAAAATAATAGGTTAAAGTAATGAATCTTTCACCCACTTATTTAGCATCTGAAGAAGGCAGCATATTGGGATTGGTGTTAATATTCTTTCTTATCTCTACAATAATCGGAATCTCTTTTTTAGGTTTAGCTTCCAATGAAGCAAAATTAACTGAACAACGTGTAAATAGGATAAAAGCCTTCTATAGTGCAGAGGGCGGTTTGCGTAAGGCTGTTTGGCGGGTCAATCACGGCTCTCCAGCATCTGTAGCTTTTTCTAATTCAACTGTTTCGGTTGAATATGATTCTTCTACTTTAACAATTTCTTCCTCTGGCTGTTATAAAGATAAGGTCAACAACTTGAGTTTAATATTGGATTTTCCTTTCAACCATATTGTAAGTCATAAGGATTCGATTTCCGAAGGTTTCATATCACCTGTTACCTGCCTGGCAGGTCGTGAACCTAAGCAGTTTTCGGAAACAATATTTGAACCGGATATGGATTTTTACAAGGCAATTGCCGATACGTTATATCCGCCAGGCGACATGATGTTTCAAAACGATACGCTATATGGTATTAATTACGTCCAGGGAAATGTCACTGCAAAAAATTTAACTGTTTTCGGCAGTTTGATTGTAGATGGTTCAATTAGTTTTATTTTTAATTTTGATTTTAATCCTTCGAAGATATATTCTCAACAGGTTCCCGATACTTCAGACTATTATCCCGCCTATTACCCTGCAATTATTGCCACTTCGATATCAGTAGTATTTTTTGAGTGGGTTAACATTGAAGGTCCTGTTTATGCATCCGGGGATATTGACCTTAGTGGTACATCTTTATCAGGCCCAATCGTTACTAATAGTTCGGTTAATTTAGAGATTCTTGTAATCATATCGGATTATGGGAGTAATAAATTTTATAATACACCTCCGGGTTTTAAAGAGATTAAGTCGAGAGGAAAATGGAGTTATTCGAATTAATAGACTTAATAGCCTTTTCAGGCATTGGAAGTAAATTCTTTATACCATCACAAAAATTGGGTGAATAAAAGTGATATTTACTGAAAAAAGAACTGTTGGTCTGGATATTGGAAGCAACGTAATAAAAGTCATCGGCATAAGAAGGAAAAGAAGTAAAATTCAGGTTGAGTTCATTAATGCGATTGATCTGTATCAGAGTCAAAAAATTAGCAGACCGGAAAACTTGAGTGATACTTTATTAGTTCAGGTAGTGCGTGAATTAATACATGGATTAAAAGGTGGAGTAAGAAAAGTCACGACTTCCATTTCAAGTTCTAACTCCTTAACTCGAATAATTAAGCTACCAATCCTGCGTAGTGATGAGCTCAGGTCTGCAATCAAGTGGGAATTGGCAAGTATTATTCCATTTGATATTGAAAATATTGAATTCGATTTCCAAGTTTTGAATATTGATAAAAATAACAATGTCCAGACTATTATTGTAGGTCTTGTACCCGTAAGTGAGTTAAAAAAGCATTTGGAAATACTATCACGCGCAAACCTTGAACCTGAGACTGTTGATATCGACGCCATAGCTATTTATAATTGCTTTATTTCTTTTATGAAACTGCAAAGTGAAAAAACTATTGCCATCCTCAATATAGGCGCAGAGCGAACGATTCTGATAATATATCATCCTTTACATATTCCATTCTTCACCTCAATTGCCATCGGTGGAAACATTCTTACCCGGGCTATTGAAAGGCAATACCACACATCTTTTCCAGCTGCTGAACATCAAAAAATTGAAGTGGCTAATCAACAAGCTGATAATGGCTGTGTCGAAGAACAAGGGGAAAAGTTAGATTGGCAAAGTTTATTAATTGAAATGGTTCGTAAACTGGCAGAGGAGCTTAACAGGGCAAATATTTATTACCAGATTTTGTATGATGTAGCGGGGATTGACCAAATTTTTCTGACCGGTGGTGGAGCAAAAATGAAGCATCTTGACTATCTTCTGGCTGAAATGATAAAAATCTCCGTAGCTGTCTGGAATCCCTTAAAAACGGATGAACTTGAGATTAATTGTAAAAATAACAACCTTGAAGAACTGGGGCTACACTTTACAACCGCCTTAGGACTTGCATTGAAGGATAAAGCATGAAGCTTATTACAATAAATCTTCTTGGAACTTCTGCTATCAGGAAAAAGCGAAAAAGAATCAAATTTTCCGTCACCATTTTATATGCCTTTGCCTGGATTTTCTATCTTTTTACACTTTATTATGTTTATAAAACGAATTTGTTTATTTCTTCCATATATCAGAAAGATATACGTAAAATTTCGGCAGAGATAATATCTCAAGGTCCAAAACTTGACAGAATCCAGATACTATACGATAAAAAAAAGGATGTTATATCCAAAAATAACATCTATTTACAAAAACACCATAGATCCATTAACTGGCTGCATAAAATGATAGCGCTGTCCAATAGCATTCCTGAAAACACACGATTAAAAGAACTGGTAGTTAATACTGATCCGGGAAAAGGTAAAGAAAAGATGAAGCTAATAGGTTACATGCTCATTGATAGAGAAAATCAGGATGTAACCCAGCTGAATACATTTAAAAGATCACTCGAGAAACAGGAAGCGTTTATAAACGATTTTGATAGAGTAGATATTATCCAGAGTCGAATAGGAATAACGAATAGCAATCCCATAATGTCATTTATTATCGCTGCTTATTAAGTATGAAAAACAATAATATAAAAAAACTGTCCGTTTTCAAAAATTTATTCAAACTACATTGGATACTGCTGGCAGTTGCAGTGTATTCCGGCGCAATTGCCTTTGGTAATTTTGCAATTTTCAAGCCTCAAATAAAAAGATATAATGAATTGAAAAGGCAAAAAGAGAATCTTGATGAAATATATCTCAAAATTCATTCCACTGATATTGAACAAGCGCTGAAAAACCTTCAAACAGAATTGGAAAATTGCCGGTCTCTTGAAAACTCATTCAAAGCCCGCATAGCAAATAAAGAAGAATTTTCTGCTGTTCTTGGTGAACTGAACCGGATAGTGAAAAAAACCGGAGTTGCACTCAAATCCATTGATCCTTTGAATAATGAAGATAAGATTCTCGGCAAGTATTGGAAAATACCGATTAAAATAAGATTCAAGGGTTCTTACTCCCAATTCCTTTCTTTCCTGAGCGATCTTGAACAGTCCCGGTACTGGTTATTGATCGATTCTTATAATATACAGTATGATTTAAAAAACCCATCAAATCACTCCTATAGTGTTATTGTTTTTTCAATAGTAAATTAAATGGAAAATGAAAAAAACAAGATCATTATTTTAATAGCGCTTGTGCTATCTTTAACTCTCCTTGGAATATTCCAATTAAGAAGGACGGGAAAACAGGAGTATAACGCGCCAAAGGTGCAAATCGCCTTTGATCAGAAAGATGACTTCAGCCAGGTCGAAAATATCATAAAAGAAATTTTAAACGAAGGGGTAACGGAAATCGACGAATCGCATTTAGATTCAATTGCCATCAAATATAAAAGTTTTGAACAACTGAGAAACCCGTTTACTTTTGCTAAAGCCAGGACGCCGGCTTCCAAAAGCAAAATAGCCGGGAAAAAGCAAAAAACCGATGTGAAACAAGCTAAACCAAAAGTTATGCCTGAGAATAACATCCCCAAACTCGAACTTAAAGGCATTTTCTTTGACAAAGACAATCCGATGGCGATAATAAACGGAGAGGTTTACAGAGAAGGAGATTTAATCGAAGGTTTTCGGGTCGTGCGAATTACAAAAGACGGCGTTAAATTGGTCTCAAAAAACAATCAGCTATATTTAAAAGCGCCGGAGTTTAACTGACGGTGATAATAATGTTATCAAAGAAAAAATTATGGCTCAAATTATCGCTCTTTTTTATAACACTCATCATCGTTCCCATTCTCATTTTCGAATCCATAATGATCTCGAAAAACACTAAATCCATTCATCGCAATATAAACCTTAAACGACTTATTACAGACAAACTTAATACGGTTTTAGGTAAAAAAAGTCTGGAATTTTCTCTTACGAAATTGCTATCTGTCACAGACGGACAAATAAAAAAAGGAGACGTCTTCCTGAATTACAAAGTTGTAGAATACGATTCAAACAGAATAATACTGGGAAAAGGAAAAAACAGGATCGAAATCCCGTGGATTGAGATTCCTTTGAATAGGCTTATAAAAAAACATTTGACTATGGTAACAACTATGACTAAAAAAATACCATTAAGAAAATATTTAATATCATTAAAATTTTGATATGAAAAACAAATTAAAAACTTTGTGTGAAAGATAAATGGATAAAGGAAAAGTTATGAGAAGATTAATAATATCCTTAGGTGTAATTTTAATTATGATGATGCCAAGGTGTGATAAGGATATCTTAAGCCCTAAGAGCATAACCCTGGCAACTTTAAAAGGGAATGTAATAGAATCTGTAAATCAGACGCCTTTATCCGGAGTTACGGTAAGCGTTTCTAACTATACCGAGTCTGTACAAACCGATTCATTGGGACAATACACCTTGCAAGTGGAACTAGAAACCTCCACTTCTTCAGAGCAGGTAACGCTAATAACCCGGAAGTTGGGATATGTTTCCAGTCAAATCAATGATTTAACGATCAAGGCAAATAAAATTTCGCTAGTACCAACAATTTCCATGGATTGTAATAGCTATATTGCCCGGATTTTGGGCAGCATGGTAGATAAAAACGCAAATCCATTGGAAGGCGCTCAGATAACAATTTCCAACCATGTAGAAACCGGGTTCACCGATAACTCAGGGTCGTTCAGTTTCCCGGTTGAAATAAGCAGATCTACCGAAAATGTAACATTAACAGCACAGAAAGTCGGTTATGGTTCATCTCAAGTAAGTAACCTGACTCTTAAGGCAAACGAAACAGTGACCGTACCCACGATTTCACTAATTCCGGAAGTATTTACGACTACAATCCAGGGACAAGTAATAGATAGCCTGGAAAACAACCCATTAGAGGGCGCTTTGATTTCCGTTTCCGGTCATTACGAGACCGGCATTACCGACGCAAATGGAAATTATAACTTTTCACTTGAGCTCAGCAGTTCAACGGAAAATGTAGCCGTCAGCGTCAGAAAACCTTTCTACACTTACGCAGATCCGGGCGTAGCATCAGGTGGAGGCGTGCAGGTCACATTAAAGCACGGACAAACCACTACGGTGTCTACATTTGTATTAAAAAAGTGTGTCGCAAAAATAGAAGGTGTCGTGATTAACACATCAGGCGTGCCTATCCAGGATGTATTGATATCTGTTTCAAATCATGCACCAACGTCCCTGACCGATGCCGCCGGAAAATTTAGCTTCTCAGTTGGAATTAGCAGTACAGTCGAAAATGTGACCGTTACCGCCACAAAACCGTTCTACCAGGAGGCACAATACAGTGTTACTCTGGAATACGATCAAACTACCGTCGTGCCAACTTTCGTATTAAAGCTATTACCCTAATTAATAATAGAGAGTGATTATGAACAGGACCAATCATATTATAAAATATCTTCTGATTATCTCCATTATTTTTCTCACTGAATCTTTTTGGTACGAGACTCCGACCCGGCTACTAGCTCAGACCAAAGAAGAGGGATTAATCTCTATAAATCTGAAAGATGCTTCTGTAAATAATGTTTTAAAAGTGTTGGGGGAAAAAACCGGCATTAAATTCGTTGTTGACCCGGCTATTCAAAACCGCCGGATTACCGTAAATCTTAACGATGTGTTACCCGATGAAGCAATTTCGGTCATCATGGAATCAAACGGGCTTGGTTATCGAAGTATAGAAGGCGTAGATGTTTACATGGTCAGCGATTTGAGTAAAATAATGGCTCGCACCGTGGTGAAAAGAGTTTCATGTCAGTTTGCCGAAGCCGTGAAATTGCGGGATATTCTAAACAAAATCGTTACGCCGGGAATCGGAGCGGTATTGGCGGACGAACGGACGAATTCGCTGATCATCAAAGAAAATCCGGAAGTAATTGATAAATTGGAAGAGCTAATCGGCGAATTAGACAAACCGACGCCACAGATATATATTCAGGCGGCTATCGCCGAAATATCTTTGACAAAAAACAATGAAACGGGGCTCGAATGGTTGTGGAAAGACCCAAACCTGGCGAGTTCCACTGACAGGGTGGGAACAAAGTTCAATTTGCGTCAGGCATCGAGTGGTGGTCAATCCCAATATACGGACGGCGAGGGTAATCCCTTTCCATTTGCGTTGCCCATAGGTCAAGGGCTTGGAATCGGAATCGTAAACGTTCATATTGACGCCGTGCTTCGTTCTATTCAGACAGACTACAATTTAAATATTCTCTCCCGCCCACATTTGGTGACTCTTGATAATCAGGAGGCGTCTATTGAAGTTGGCGACCAAATCCCCTATAAAGTTTTAAGTCAATACGGAATAACATCATACGAATTCAAATCGGCGACTGTAAAACTGCTTATAAAACCGCATATTAATAACGACCAGACAATCACCATCGAAATAAAACCGAATGCCGATTTCCAGAACGGACAGACGCCGGACGGTATTCCCATTATTGCTACTCGAAAAGCCAGCACTCAGGTAAAAGTAGGCAATGGCAAAACGATTATTATCGGGGGACTCATGCGGGACTCGGATGTTCAAACCATCAGCAAAGTTCCTATATTGGGATCAATCCCCATTCTGGGCGCTCTGTTTCGAAGCAAGATTAACAAAAAAGAGAAAACCGAGCTGGTTATCTTTATTACGCCAAAGATTATGCATAACGATCTGGCGGAATCGGAATTAGTTCCGGAAAAACACCTGTCCGACGACGCCCGGAAAAAGCTTGATAAGTTGCAATCATCAAAATAACAATAAAAAGCAGGAGCCTGTCATGGACTCACAAAACTTAAAGATTATGATTATCGACGACGACCCTGAAATTCTGGAATTATTTAAGAAGATTTTCGAAAATTCGGGCTTTCAGCTCTTCCTTGCCAATAATGGCGTTACTGCCATCGAAGAGATGAGGCGTGAAAAATACCATATTGCGTTCATCGACCTGTACATGCCGGTGATGAACGGACTGGAGACGATGACCAGCCTGAAAGAAGGCAATCCGGATCTAATTGCCGTGATGATCTCCGGCTTTCGTAATGAACAGATGCTGGAAGCCGCGCTAAAAAGCGGCGCTTCTGATTACCTGTATAAGCCTCTTGATGTGCAGGATATTATTGGGATCACGCTGAAATTATCCCGGCAACTGGGAATCCGGAGTGATCTGGA
>JADHWC010000103.1 GCA_016783665.1 Fidelibacterota bacterium
AAGAAAGAAAAAGGTTACCTCTATTATCTCGACAAAAATGGGAATGTGGCTCGTTCCAAAATGGCTCGCGGCGGCGAAAAAGGCGGCGGCGCCGAAGTTATTAACCATGCGGGTGTTAAAAGAGAAAAGGGGTATCTGTATTTCATCGACAAAGATGGTGATGTATCCCGTGCAAAGATGGCAAGAGGAAGAAAATAACACTTTTTCTTTAGCGATCAACAAATTTCATAATGAATAGACCCTGTCAATTGGCGGGGTCTTTCATTTTTATTAACATGCAATTTTCTTAAAATTTCTTATATTAGTAATGATGGAAACACGACTCACTAAAAAAGATTTAATGCTGCTCCTAATCTGCCTTGTCGTGGTAGTTATTGCCGGTTATTTTGAAGTTACAAATTACCACCGGGCTTTTCCTGAACATTCGATTGATTTCCAGGTAAACCGCAAAGAATCACGAGACCTTGCTCTGCAATTCCTGAAAACCATGGACGTTAATCCAGACGCCAAAACTCACGCGGTTGCCTTTGACTTTGACAACACAGCCAAAATATTCATTGAAAAAGAAATCGGCATCGAAGACTCCGAAGAGCTGTTAACCAACGAATTCCGCATATGGCAATGGACAAACCGCTGGTTTCAACCATTATCACGTGAAGAGATCATCGTTTCAGTGACCCCCAAAGGTGAAATCACCCGGTTTGAACACAAGATCCCCGAAGAGTCCGCCGCTCCTTTGCTTTCTATCGATGACGCCAGACGATTAGGTCACCGTTTTTTAAAAAAGATCATAAACATTAATATGAATGACTGGGAGTTTATCGAACATAAAACTGAAGTCAGACCCAATCGTGTCGATTACCAGTTTACCTACAAAAAGAAAAATGTCGAAATATATGACGCAACATATCGCTTTGAGCTCATCGTTCAAGGCGATAAAATCGGTCGGTACAAAGAATATTTACACATCCCTGAAGAATGGAAGCGTAATTACCAGCAACTGCGTTCCTTGAACGCTACAACCGCCACCACAGCGGATGTATTGTTTCTCCTGCTGTTAATTGCTGTTTTTGCCACCTTTATTATCTACCTGGCAAAAAAACAGGTCAATACCAAAACAGCCCTTGCTTTTGGCGTCATAACATTCATTCTGAAATTCCTCTCCGAATTAAACCTGTTGCCTCTGTACATATTTCACTTCGACACCAATCAAAGTCTCAGCGCCTTTTATAGTGGCTTTTTTATCGAAGTATTTATCCAGTCGTTGTTGCTGGCATTATTAATAACAGTCATAACGGGCGCCGGTGAATATATGTATCGCAACCGGTTCCCGAATAGAATTCCGCTCGGCAAACTGTTTTCACTCCGGGGTTTGAAATCAAAGCGCTTTTTCTTCAGTGTCATCATCGGCATAACTCTGGCAATCGCGTTTATGGCATTCCAAACAATTTTCTACCTGGTAGCAAAACACTATGGCGCCTGGGCTCCTGCGGATATTTCATACTCGGAAATTCTAAATACAGCATTCCCGTGGATCCTGATTTTAATCGGTGGTTTTTTACCGGCGGTGTTGGAAGAATTTACTTTCCGGTTTTTCTCTATCCCATTTCTGGAAAAACTACTCAAGTCAAAATTTCTGGCGATTCTCATCCCGGCGGCAATCTGGGGATTTGCGCATGCCAATTATCCCAATCAACCTTTCTGGATCCGCGGGTTCGAAGTTTCCGTCTTTGGCATATTAATTGGATTTATCTTTTTGAAATTTGGCATCTTAACCGTACTCATCTGGCATTACACTGTTGATGCGATCTACTCATCGATAATTCTTTTTCAGACCGGCGAGACATATCATATCATCAGTTCCTCGGTTACCGTCGGAATAATGCTGATCCCGCTTCTTTACAATATAATTATGTATATTAAAAATAGAGGGTTCAGCGAGCATGAACCGCTTTTAGAACGAGGGATTACCGACCAAAAACCGCTGCATTATGACAAACAACCCTCCGAAGCGTGCCAGCCCCTGACAGATGCTTACCGTCAGTTAACACCAAAGCGTATAAAAATCGGACTGGCGCTGCTGATTGTTTTTCTTTTAATAAAATTCATCCCTGTCCAACCTATTGGTGAATTTTATAGCTATCCTGTTCCGCGTTCTGAAATCAAACAGACCGCAATTGAATTTCTGAAAGGAAAAGGCGTCGATCCGGATAACTTTAGGAATACTCTCATACTTGAAAACAATTACAATCAATTAATAGGACAATACATTCTGGAACACAGTTCGGTTAAAAAATTAAATTCCATACTGGCGCGTTACCTGAATAATCCTGTAGTCTGGAAAATGCGCTTTTATCGTCCTCTGGAAAAAGAAGAATACATTATCTATATCCACCCCGGTGAAAAGAAGGTTGTGGGCTTCGACCATTTACTCCCGGAAGATGCCGCAGCATTTTCGCTGGACAAAGACGGCGCTCGCTTCAGATCCGAAAAATTTCTTTTAGGCTGCGGATATCAGTTGACCGATTTTACGCTGGTTGAGGATTACTCCAGACAGTTGCAAAATCGCAAGGAATATACATTTATCTGGGAATCCGAAGAAAATCACCCGGCAAACGTCGAACAGGCAACCTTAAGACTAAAGACCATTATCAGCGGTGACGACGTTTCGGCCTACTCGATATTCTACAAGATACCGGAAGAATGGAGACATCTTAAAACCCAAAAAACTCTGTTTTACTCAATAAGGTTGGGAATTCAGATCATCAGCCTTTGCCTGATTGCCGTTTTTTCCATCATTATTTTAACACGCCGGATTAAGTCAATCTCCATACAATGGAAAGCGCCGTTGATTACCGGTTCGGTCATTGGCGGGTTATGGTTAATCACCGAATTGCTAAACTACCCTTTTGCCCTGACAAATTACAATTCCAGCTGGACTATCGGCGTCTGGACCGTATTCTGGACACTGATCACGCTCCTTAAATTCCTCGCTATTACCGGTATGATATTTTTACTTTTAGCGATTATTTCCGCACTTTATCCAGCCGGCCTGACAACGTTCAGAAGAGATTGCCGATACCATTTTTCCCGTGATGCTGTTTTTGGCGCAATACTGGTTACGGTTGGATTGGCAGGAGTTCAGCATCTGATTTCCTGGGGTTCGCTGCGTTTTGCGCCTACGATCATCCACCCTGATTTTCAGATTCACGGTGTGATTAACTATTTTTTCCCACTAGCCCGATCGGTTATAGGAATCATCAGCCGGGGAATTATCTATGCAGCTGTGGTAGGTATTCTCATTTTCTGGATCAAAGAAACTATTTCCATTAAAATATTACGACCAATAATTGCCGCATTGCTGCTGGCAGTTTTTATCCCGGATACGTTCCATACCGCAACAGAATTTTTGGTTCTGTATGCTTCCTATGGAATTACAATCATCTGGATCTGGATCGCGGCAAGCTATTTTCTGCGGAATAATATTCCGGCATACTTGTACGCCGGAATAACCTACGCAGCCGTCACAACATCCGTTAAATTCATGCAATCCGGTACGCCCAACGGCTATGTCAACGCTCTTTTTATCCTGTTTATCGTAACAATATCACTCATTTGGTCACTAACTGAAAAAAGGAGCATGAATATTGCCGAATGGATAAAAAATATTATTAAACAGGTTGTAATCAATAAGTAACTCAATTTTGGTTAAAATAATCGTTTTTTATCTGGACGCCATTATGCAAATTTGTGGAAACGAGAAATAATCAATGAAATCAGATCAGACCCCACCAAAAAACATAGAATCATCAGACTCGCTCTGTCACCTTGAAGACAGCAATCTCCGGAACAAACTCCTGAATACACCCAGAGAAGTTCAGGAATATATCTCCTCACTTTGTGGACAGGTTAAGGATCTTTCAAAAATCGGCGCCGCTCTCTCGGCGGAACGTAACCTCCCCAAACTTTTAGAAATGATTCTGGAAGAAGCCCGGCATTTCACCAATGCCGACGGCGGCACACTCTACATGATGAGCGATGATGAAAAATCCCTACGCTTTGAGATTGTCCAGACCGATTCGCTTAATATTCGCATGGGCGGAACTTCGGGCAATACCATTGACTGGTATCCGGTGCGCTTGTTCCAGCAAGACGGTAAACCAAATCATGCCATGGTATCCGCTCACGTGGCACTCACCGGTGAAGTTGTGAATATTCCTGACGTGTACGATGTGGAAGGATTCGATTTTACCGGCACCAGAGCCTTTGATGATAAAACCGGCTATCGCTCCAAGTCCATGTTGGTTGTGCCGATGCGGAACCACGAAGATGAAATCATCGGTGTTTTGCAGCTGCTCAACGCTATAGATCCTATTAGTATGGAATCTATTCCCTTTTCTCAATCTGACCAGGGACTGATTATCTCTCTGGCGTCCCAGGCGGCAATTGCCGTCACAAACACCCGCCTGATCCACGATCTGGAACAATTATTAGAATCCTTCATCCAGGTGATTGCGGCAGCGATTGACGAAAAATCACCCTATACGGGCGGTCACATTGAGCGGGTTGCCAAACTGACCCTGATGATCGCGGAGAAAATTAACGGCATCAATTACGGCAGTTACGCTTCCTTAAACATGAATGATGATGAGCTCAGAGAATTGCGTATCGCCGCGTGGATGCACGATATTGGAAAGATTACCACTCCGGAATATGTGGTTGATAAATCTACCAAACTTGAGACAATTTACGATCGGATCAATACCATAAAAACCCGCTTCGAAATACTGAAACGGGACGCCAGGATTGAGATGCTGGAACATAAGCTCCGCATCACCGAAGGAAAATCTCTTGAGGACATCGGCGCCCCGGAGGAAAATTACCGAGCCCGGATTACAGCGATCGAGGAGAACCTTGCCTTCCTTGAAAAAACCAATGTCGGCGGAGAATTCATGGAACAGAAAAAACAGGGGCGCGTCAATTCCATCGGTGAAGAGAAAATAGAGCTGAACAGGCAGCCCATGAACCTTCTCAATGAAGACGAGATCGTCAACCTTTGCATCCCCAAAGGAACCCTCACCGATAAAGAACGCCAGATCATCAATAATCATGTCGTTATGACCATTAAAATGCTGGAAAAATTACCTTATCCTAAAAAATTGCGCAGGGTGGCTGAATACGCCGGCGGACACCATGAAAAACTGGACGGCACCGGCTATCCTAACTGTTTGGCGGACGATCAACTTTCTCCGCAAGCCAGGATAATGGCGTTAGCCGATATTTTCGAAGCCCTGACAGCCAGAGACCGCCCCTATAAAAAAGGCAAAACTCTTTCCGAAGCCATGCGGATTATGGGATTCATGGCGAAAGACCGTCATATCGATCCGGAGCTTTTCAGGATTTTCGTGAAAGAAAAATTGTACCTGCAATATGCCAAAGAACACATGGATCCTTCCCAAATCGATGAGGTGGATCCAGCTATCGGTCAATAAATATCCACTTTCTACGAAGGCGGCTTTACATTGTCCCTGCTATCTAAAAGTGGCCTACTATAAAATTCCAATGCTCAATTCGATTTACCCGGTGAAATAAATTTTAAATTAGTTTACCCCATGAAATGCTGAGCTTGCGAAACTATTTCATCAGGGTTTTTCTCTTTCAAGGATTTAAACTGTTTCACGGGGCAATTTCCAAATAACCATCATGTCTTATTTTCTTACTCGTTACAAAGCCCCAGCTTTGTAACAGAAATTTCATCCTTCTCTAGCATTCCCAAGCTGGGGCTTGTATCAAGGACATTTCGAGAAGAATGAGTTGTTTACAATAAAAGCCAAACCTGCAAAGATTATTTAACTTCACGAAAAACCGGTTTATTTTTGTTTTCTGTAATTGTCTCACCAGAGACTCCTGTTGGAGGAATTTGGAACTTGTTTACCCTGTGAAATGCTGAGCTTGCGAAACTATTTCATCAGGGTTTTTTGTCTTTTGTTATTTGGGATTTCATTATTGGCATAAACCAAAAGGACGTGGTTTTCTAATATTTAATAAATCTCTCGTTCCCAATTATATCATTCAATAAATTACGCCCCGATGGAAAAACCGGTTAATAAAGGGCAAGACATATCTGTAGATATCGAAGACCTGGCTTTCGGTGGCGCCGGCATCTCCCATATTGACGATTTTGTCATTTTTGTTAAAAACGGTCTGCCGGGGCAGAAAGTCTATGCCCGAATCACAAAGGTCAAATCAAGTTTTGCCGAAGCCCGGATACTAAAAGTACTGAAAAAAAGCCCGATACAGCATGACGCCCATTGCCCGTATTTTGAATACTGTGGCGGCTGTACATTCCAAAACTTACCCTACGACAAGCAACTGGAGTATCTGCATAACCAGGTCAAACAGCTGTACCGGCATCTCGGCGGATTCGGACCTGTTGAAGTTCAGACGCCCATTCGTTCTCAGGACATCTTCCGTTATCGCAATAAAATGGAATTCGCCTTTGCCAATAAACGCTGGCTGACCGGCGACTTTGAAAGTCACAAACCCGATGATTTCGCTCTGGGTCTGCGGGCGCCCGGCAATTTCTGGAAAGCCATCGATCTCAATGACTGCCTGATAGCGCCGGCAGAAACCGCAGTTGTGCTGGCAGCCATCCGGAATTTCGCCCGAAAAATTCACCTGATTCCATATGATCAGAAAAAACATGAAGGCTTTCTGCGACACCTGGTCCTGCGCAAAGCCCGTAATACAAATCAATTGATGATCAATATCGTCACCTCCGGCGATCAACACCGGATATTTCAGCCGCTCATCGACAATTTGTCTGCCATACTGAATAATTTAACCAGCGTTGTCAATACTATCAGCCGATCGTTATCGGAAACAACTATCGGTGAAAAACAACATATTCTTTTC
>JADHWC010000004.1 GCA_016783665.1 Fidelibacterota bacterium
CCGCATTTCTTCGTTTGCTGACACCCGCAAAATGGGCATTTTTTTTGTCATATTATTTTCCTCAAAAAAACTTTCCCGATATCTCTCTGACTATCAGTATGTTATAAGGATTTTAGCAGCTATTTTGTTCCATTAAGCCCCAATTGTCAAACCTGCATCGCTACTGTTAGCTTATTCGCTACCAGACTGAAACACGATCTTTTCTCCATCAGGAGAAAATTGCGGGGCGTCATCCCTCTTGGTATTACATGTCAGATTTGTTTGGTCGCTCCCATCTACATTCATAATATAAATTTCATTATTACCATCTCGATCAGAAACGAAGATAATTTTTGAACCGTCAGGTGAGAACTGAGGAGACTTATCATCTCCCGGATCGTCAGTTAATTTAGTTTTATTAGTTCCATCAGAATTTATGATAAAAATTTCATAGTTATCACCGCTATATGCCTCAAAAAGCAGTTTTGATCCGCCGGGTGAAAATTTTACATCCCAGGTTCTATAAGTGTCTGTTAATTTTACCTTACCACTTCCATCTATGTTTATAATGCAGATAGATTGTTTGCCTTCATATTCAGTAATATAAATAATTTTCGATCCATCAGGAGAGAATTCTTGAAAAAACCACCCCCATCCTTTGTCTTCAGACAATTTGATAATATTGCTTCTGTCACTTTCCATAATATAACGAGTAACCACACCACCAATTACTGAGTCCTCTCTGAATACAGAAAAAATTATCTTACTGCCATCAGGCGAAAATCGAGGATAAGCACAATATTCTTCGTTAAGCGTTAGTGTATCACACCCGCTTCCGTCCATATTTAAAACACAAATTCCAAAATATGATGAAAATAGGATTTTTGAACCATCCGGGGAGAAACCAAAATCATATAATCTACCTGCAACGAGTAAAGATAAATCACTGCCATCTGTATTCATTATGAATAACCCTTCACGATCTCTATAAGAGTGAAAAAGGATTCTTGAACCACCGGGTGAAAATTGGGGATGATAATCTTCTTCCTTATTATCTGTTAATCTGACTTCAGCACCGCCATCAACCTTCATGAGATATATACTGCTTGTCTCATATTCATCATCCTCAAACTCAGAACAACTTGAGAACAGAACCAATATAGTAACTATAAATGTAATTAGATATGTAGCTTTACTCATCACACTTCTCCTGACTTCGAAAATACTTATGCAACATTATGTTCAGGGCTATCCATTTTGTTTTAAGATTACTACTTAAAAATTCATCATTCAAAACTCATAATTATTTATTTCTTACTTCGATAGCCTTTTAGACTGATCACCCAACGACATAATCACTTAACCTTGTTATGGTACTACCACCCTGTAAACCCTATCGGCAGCAATTGCCCCAAAGACACCATATCCGCCCTCTACTCCGATTGTCAAACCTGCATCACCACCTCCAAGAAGAAAGGAAACAAATTCGTCCTCCCAGGCATGTTTTATAAAGTACTCATAATAATTATCATCCAGTGTGTGTAGTTCAATCATAAAACTATCAGGTTCACTACTTTCATTTTCATAATAATGACAATCTACAATTGATGACGTCCAGCTCGAATCTCCGGGCTCCCTGACGCATCGCTGTTCAGCGCCACATATCCAATATAGAATAGAGCTCGTTTGAATTAGTGAGTGAACTGTCTCTAATGGCTTCCAGGTAACGGTAAAAGTTTTTCGGATATACACGGTATCCGGAATCTGTTTACTGTATATAACCGGAATAGGCGGAGTAGTTACTTCGCCTGTTAATTGTTTACCATCTGGCGTTGAAACATCTAAAAAATATGTTGTATTAGGCTGTGGATGAAATTTATTGAGTGTATCAAGATATATTGATTCCTCACCCCGATAATAATCATAATATTCCCAATTGTCATAATCTAAATTGATATAAGAAAAAGTATAGTCGTTGTTTCCATCAGAAATTATAACCACTGCATCTTTCACAAGATATTTTGATTCCCATAAATCACGCAACCAATAGTCATAGGGACCTTCACCATACCAGATTGTATCTTTTCTAACAAATACCTTTTCAGGTTCTTCTAACCCCAAGGTATTATGTACACGAACAAAACTTTGTATTGTGGTATCAAGTGATATAAGCGCAAAAACATTAAGAACTGGCTCGTGATCGGAAGTGACATCCTCCCATCCCCATTTCCCGCATTTTGATAGAGATATTGCCGCAGAAAACGTTATAATGACTAAGAATAAATAAAAAATCCTTTTAGTGACCATAATTTGTCCCATTTGTAAAATTATTAATACTCCGGAATAACACATTTTGTGATCACAATAAAATAATTCAGTCTGCCCCGATTCGTCGGGGAATGTACCGGGGTGAAAATTCCCTGCCCGCCGTTTCTCTCTGGCAGGCGGGGTGTCATTCGTGGTCTAATCTCTCTTCTCAAAACTCAAACCTTATCCCAAGTGTTGGAATAAATGGAAACATTGGGACGCCAAAACGCCGCACCCCTTTGGACCGATCTGTTTTGTAATCATATTTTTCCTCATAAAAATACATCAAAGTATTCATGTGATTTGTTATATTAATTATTTGTAAATACCATTCTCTGTAACCGATCCTTATGGGTTTCCGATGGATTAAGCTTGCATCCCACCGGAAATACGATGGATATCTTGCACTGTTCTTTTTGCCCACTAAATATCTCTTGTTTAACCACCAGGAAGACATGTTGCTCCAATTATCTTCTTCCCATTTCTCATATCTCCCTAAAATCGGAGTATATGGATTACCGGTAGAATATGAAACAGCGGAACTTAAATGTATTCGCTTTGTCCATTGCCAATCGCCTACAATATTGAGAGTATGGGCACGGTCATATTTTGGGAAATACCAGGGCTGAACTTCTGTTTTTCTTTTGGTGACGGCGTAAGTGTAACCAATCCAGCCCTGAACTTTACCGGTTGTTTTTTTCGCAAGGAACTCCAATCCGTAAGCATAGGCGTCAGTATCCCAAAATTCATTGAAAGGATCGAAACGAATTTCACCCTCTTCTTCAGCGAACATGTCACCCTGCTTTAATGTAATTAAGTTACCAAAATCCTTATAATAAGTCTCTACTCTGAAGAGAATATCCTGTGTTGAGAGATATTCAATCCCAAGAATTGTATGATGTGCCCTGCTTGCCGGTCTATCCTTCGGTATTGCCAGCCAGATATCAATAAATCTGAAATTTTCGTCCTGCGGGTTTGCAGTTGTCAGGAACTGGTGATATTTTCCCCAGGAAAATTTGAGCGCAAGATTATCCTGCAGCAAGTATTTAAGCCCGATCCTTGGTTCAAGATATATTTTATTATGTAAACTATAACGGCTTACCCTTAATCCCAATTGTGTTGAGAAGAGTGGATTGATATGCCATTTATCCTGGAAATAAAGGGATTGCTCAAAAGGTTTATCGAGCATCCAGAGGGCTGTGTCCTTATGAGTGACAAATTTTTCTTCCTCCAGCTCTCCCCACTTAAAAGTCATACCCAGGTTGAAATCCAACTGCTTATGCTGTAAACCGGTAGTAATGGTATGCTTGTTATTAGGAATCCACGTTATCTCCGATTCAACAGTCTTGTCTTTTACAACATCGAATACGTCGAAATTGTATTCATTTCTCCATTTAGAAGTATCGCCTTCAAAAATATACACTCCCTCGCTTTTATCGTCCATATTGATCCTAAAGCGGAAACGGCTTTCTGCAAGAAAGGTTTTAACAATCAATTTAGGAGAAACAATCCACCGCCATGTCAAACTATTTGTACGATTCCCCCACCGCCAGTCGAGCGCTCCTTCATCCTTATTTTCATCATAGTAACTTTCCTGGGGATCATCATGAGAATATTCATCTTCAAAATCAAAATGAAGAACATCATCTCCGTAAAAAGAACTCAAAGTCAAGCGGTGGTTATTACCGAGATCTATATTAATTTTACCTTCCAGGTCATAAAAGTAGTAGGGAAAGCCGACATAATCATTTTCATCATAATAAGGATCGTTTTTCTCAGCATTTTTTTTAACAAAATACAGGATGCCATTTACTATTTTATCAAAGTAAGTCCTGCGACCTGCCAGCATCCATGAACCTTTTAATTTTGTCCATTTCGGAATGGGACCTTCGATAAGCGCTTTGCTGGAAATGATAGAAATATTTGCCTTGCCTGTATATTCTTCTGTATTTCCCTCTCTATTGATAATATTGAGAATTGATCCCATACGACCACCGTGACGCGCAGAGAATCCACCGGCTGAGAATTCCGCTTCTTTAATTGCATCTGTGTTAAACGTGGAGAACACACCTCCTAAATGAAACGGGTTGTAGACCGTTATTCCATCCAGCATTATAAGGTTTTGGTCAGGTGTACTACCTCGAACGTATAAAGCGCTGGAAAAATCGTTCAGTGATTGAACGCCCGGCAGCAGCTGTATTGCACGAAAAACATCAGCTTCAATAAATCCGGGTGCTACTTTGATTTCACGCATTGTGAGATTGATGGTGCTCAATTCCATTTTCTCTTTAAACTTCATTCGTTCCGCTGTAACGGTTACTGTTTCGCCGGTGATAGGTGAAACCTTAAGACGAAAATCAACACGTAAATTTTTTCCTGCCGCCACTATAATTGATCGTGTTGCATCTTCATAGCCAATAATTGAGACCATCAACTCATACTTCCCTGGCGGGACGGACGGAATGACGTAATAGCCATCCTGTCTTGTTGCTGCGCCCCAATATGTCCCTTTTAGAAATACATTTACATAAGAGAGCGGCTCGCCCGTGGCATCTTCGCGGACAAATCCACTAACGGAAACATTTTGTGTAAAAGCAGTCACTGAAAGAAGTAATATAAGAATCGGTAAACATTTTTTCATATTTTTTCTCGTTAATTTATAATTTTATCCGACGAAAATAATTGAAAACAGAGTCACACAAATAATCGCAACCAGTCCCGGCATCAACACTTTTTGGTAAAATTCTTTAAGATTGCTCCGGAAGTATTCAATAGTAACCGATATGCAGGGATGAACCGGGCTGACGATATAGCCGATAAAAACCGCAAAATACATTACCGCAAAAACCATTGGCGTCACACCGTCTGCGCCGAAGCGCGCGTAAAATATCGGCAGGATTATAGATACGGGCACCTGAACACGACCGGTGACGAAACCGAGAAAGACTCCAATTCCCACAATCAGAAATGTTTTGGAAAATGCAATTGCCGATATAGCCTCAGACGCATTCGAAGCCTTAAAGACATTCAGAAAAATGAACATTGCCATGATCAGCAGGAAGAATCGCCAGGGTTTCGTTTTTACTGTTAAAGGCGCGATATCTTTCAGGGGTAATTTGCCGAAATAAAAACTCATACCGAGAGCTGCCAGAACACCGATCAGCAAAGGAATTTCTCCCATGACACTTTTAAATAGTGTAATGGAGGTTACATGAATAAGCGGCGCTGTTAAAATTATACATATTGGCGTCAGAATATTTTTCCAGTTATGTTGCCCCGCCAGGCTGGTTGTGTCCTCAATCGGTTTCAGCAGATAAAAATATCCGAGAAGCAACAGCAGCAGAAAGCCCGGCAGTAAATACAGCACTTCCGTATAAAGATTTAGTTGCGCCATCTTGGTGGTTGCCAGCAGACCGGCAAGAGGATAGACCATCACCAGAATATGCCGGAACCAGACATTGATAGCAACATAGTCTGCTTTGGACGCGCCCTTTCCGACGCCGGCGATGACCGGAGCAGACAGCAGCGCACCGCCGGGCATATTGAGCATACCCATAAATGCCGGTGCAAGAGCAAGGAAGGTTTTACTGCGCATGTTCAGGGATTGTATCAGATTTTTGATGAGTCCCGATCGACCTAAAACCCCGCCGATCAATGGTATGACCCCAACCGACAGCGCCAGAATAAGGATTGGCGGATTGGTGAAGGTGTTGAAAAAAATCTTTGCCACATCCTGAAATGACAGGTTTAAAATACCGAGAGTAAAAGCGGCGACGATCAATCCCAGCCAGATACTCTTTCTTCCGATGAGGATCAGCAGGAAAATCGAGGACAGGAAACTGAACCATATAAACGCCATGAAAACCCCTCTTTTAAATTAAAGCGTGCTAAAGATAGATATTCAGTAAATTGTTTCAAAGAAAATCAGATTTCTTGTTTATCCTGGTTAAGAGATAAGCTCCTCCAAAACCAATTTAGACCTTCAGTCAGGAATTGGTTTGGTATGATTTCTATCATTTATTGGATTGATTATTTTTTCTTGAAAATGGCGTGATGTTTGTAGCATTACGTAAAAGTCGTTGGAATTGAAGGAAATTTATCTCATATTTTTAGGAATAATATGCAATTAATTCTCGACTTTGAAAAACAACACAACTTTTTAGGGAATGCAACATGAAAAAGATTCTTGTGACCGGATCTTTGGGGCAGATCGGCTCGGAACTGGCGACCGCTTTATGTAATCGATATGGCGCCAATAACGTGATAATTTCCGATATAAGGGAAAAGCGAAGTGATGATGAAACAGCAGAATGTAAATGCGCAGTTCTGGATGTAAGCAACGTGAAGCAGATCGCCAGGATTGTTCACGAAGAGAAAATCACTGTTATTTATCATCTGGCGGCTCTTCTGTCGGCAACGGCGGAAAATAATCCACAGCTGGCATGGGACATTAATATTAACGGGCTTTACAATATTCTTGAGGTGGCAAGGGAATATAATTGCGCCGTGTTCACGCCGAGCAGTATTGGCGCTTTTGGACCGACGACGCCTGCTGAAAATACACCGCAGGATACAATTCAGCGCCCGACGACAATTTACGGAGTCACAAAGGTTGCCGGAGAGCTGCTCTGTGATTATTACTACAAACGCTTTGGCGTGGACACTCGCGGACTGCGCTATCCTGGGATCGTCTCTTATAAGACACTGCCGGGTGGTGGCACGACGGATTATGCGGTGGATATCTATTATGAAGCCATCAAACAGAAAAAATACACCTGTTTCCTGAAAGCCGGCACATTTCTTGACATGATGTATATGCCGGACGCTATAAAAGCTGCTATCGATCTGATGGAAGTCGATCCGGACAGGCTGGCTCATCGCAATGCCTTTAATGTCACAGGGATGAGTGTCGATCCCGAGAAAATTGCTGCATCGATTCGCCAACATATTCCTGATTTTGTGATTGATTATGACATCGATCCTGTTCGCCAGGGAATTGCGGATTCCTGGCCCAATTCTCTTGATGATTCCGCCGCCAGAGAAGAATGGAATTGGGAGCCTGAATATAATCTTGACAGAATGACTGAAGAGATGTTGAAGTGCCTGAAAGAAAAACTTTTATAAATAATCGTTAGTGATTTTATGATTTTCGGAATTGGAATAGATAATATCGAAGTGGATAGAGTTCGGAAGCAACTTGAGCAAAACAGATTTAAGGAAAAAATATTTTCACCAGCCGAGATCGAATATTGCGATAACAGGAAGAATTTCGCCGAGTGCTATGCCGCCCGCTTTGCCGCGAAGGAGGCTTTCCTTAAGGCGATCGGAACGGGCTGGCGGGGCGATTTGGCTTTCAATGAAATTGAAGTATTGAATGATAAATTGGGAAAACCGGTATTGAAGCTTTATGGAAAATCAAAAGAGTTTGCCGAGGAAAACGAAATTGACAACATTCATGTTTCGCTTACCCACCTGAAAAATTATGCAAGCGCAATAGTTATTATTGAAAAATAAGGGAGAGTTATTTATGTCGAACATTGGCTCATACAAAGAAAGGTTGAAGAACTTTGACTGGTCGATAGCCGAGAAAGAACTCGGTTATAATGAAGGTGAAGTCATAAATATTGGCTGGTACTGTTCCGACCGCATCTGTGAATTGGGGAAAGCCGGTAAAACGGCTCTCATCTGGGAAGGATTGGGTGGTGGCGCCAGGCAATATACTTTCGATGATGTTCGTGTAAGGAGCAATAAATTTGGGGCTTTTCTACGAAGTTTGGGATTGAAGAACGAGGATAGGGTTTGCCTTTTTATGGATAAGATTCCCGAACTCTATATTGGTTTTCTGGGAGTACTGAAAATCGGAGTGATTGCCCAGCCGCTTTTCTCTGCCTTTGGAGACGAATCTCTGCATGTTCGCCTGGATAATGCGGAAACCACCGCAATAATTACTCAGAGAAAACATGTCTCGAAAGTGCGCAGGATCATTGAGAAGAGCCCCTATCTGAAAAATGTAATCATCGTGGATTATGATGGGAAGAAACCACTGAAAGACAGAGAGATAACGTTCGACATGGAAGAATATGAAGAACCGAAAGACTTTGAATTCTTTCCCACAAAAGCTGAATCGCCATCGGTGCTGCATTATACTTCGGGGACAACCGGTCAGCCCAAAGGCGTAAAACATGTTCACTATTCTCTAGTTTCGCAATATCTTACTACCAAATGGGTGCTTGATCTTCAGGAAGACGATATTTACTGGTGTACAGCTGATCCGGGCTGGGTTACCGGTACGTCATACGGTATTATCGGACCCTGGAGCATGGGAATTACCCAATGCGTTATGGATGTGGGGTTTTCCGCTGAAAACTGGTACAAATTCATTGAGAAACATAAAGTAACCATGTGGTATTCCGCCCCCACGGCAATCCGTTCCTTAATGAAAGCCGGCGATGAGGTTGTGAAAAAACATAATTTGTCTTCGCTGCGTCACCTGGCAAGTGTGGGCGAGCCCCTGAACGCCGAAGCGGTAATCTGGTCGGAAAAAGTATTTGGAAAACCATTTCTGGATACTTATTGGCAAACAGAAACTGGCTCCATAATGCTCACGAACTTTCCCGGTATGAAGATCAAGCCGGGCTCGATGGGAAAAGCTTTTCCGGGAATTACAGCAACCATTGTTGATACAAAAACATTTAAGCCCATTCAGGAAGTCGGGAAGATTGGTCTGATCGCCTTCAAACCCGGCTGGCCAGCCATGATGAGAACATACTGGAACAACGAAACAACCTATAAATCCAAGTTTACAAATGGATGGTACCTGCCCGGAGACAGGGCATATATTGACCAGGATGGATATTTCTGGTTCGTTGGTCGTGAAGACGATGTGATCAATACCGGTGGGCATCTGGTCAGTCCGTTTGAAGTGGAATCGGCGCTGCTGGAACACGAAGCTGTTGCCGAATCAGCCGTGGTTGCCAAGCCGGACGAAGTGAATATGGAAGTTGTGAAAGCTTTTGTGATGCTTAATGCCGGCTATGTGGCTGACAATATGCTTGAACTTAATATTATGAACTTTATTCGTAAAAAACTTTCTCCGCTGGCGATGCCCCAGGAGATAGAATATGTAAAGACCCTGCCCAAAACCCGCAGTGGTAAGATCATGAGACGGCTTCTGCACGCCAAAGAATGGGGCGAGGAAATCGGCGATACTTCGACTCTTGGGGACGATGAATAAAACTTTGCCACCAAGACACGAAGGCACAAAGAAAAAACTACTATTAATTAACTTAGTGTCTTGGTGACTTTGTGGCTGAATAATTTCAAAAAATCAACATAGGAGAAAAAAAATGGAAGAGATCAGAGATGCTGTATTGGAATATGTTATTGAAGAATACCTGGAAGACGAAGACGAGGAAATTAGTTATGAAACGCCGCTCATTTCAGGTGGAATAGTAGATTCATTCTCAATGGTGTCGCTCAAGAGATTTCTGGAAGCAAGATACAATATATCCATACCTGATGAAAAGGCGTCGCCGGAAGCTTTTGATACGGTAAATAGTATTACAGCCCTGGTTAAAGAAATTACCAGTTAAAAACCAGAGTGATGTTTCATGGTGTTATAAATCGGTGATATATGTAAAAAACAGTCAACCATTAAGCGGAATTCACATGGTTGACAAAACCAAATATTTAGAAAATTCTTAAAATTGATAAAGAAGGGATTGTTATGAGTTTTAATGAAAAAATCAGAGCCATGTATGTTGAGCAGCTAGAGGGCATTAAGGATGCCGGAATCTTCAAGCAGGAAAGATTCATCCATTCCGCTCAGGCTGCCGATATCGTAGTGGAATTCCCCGCCGGGTCTTCGCTGAAAAAGGTAATCAACATGTGCGCCAATAATTACCTGGGACTTTCCAGCCACCCGGAAGTAGTAAAAGCCGCCCACGATGGGCTTAATACAAGAGGATACGGAATGTCTTCAGTACGATTTATCTGCGGCACGCAGGATATCCATAAAGAACTGGAAAGAAAGGTCACCGAATTTCTCGGAACAGAAGACACGATTCTTTTTCCATCTTGCATGGACGCCAACGCCGGCGTCTTCGAAGCTATCCTCACGGATGAGGATGTGATGATCTCCGACAGATTAGTGCACGCCTCAATCATTGACGGTATCCGTCTTTGCAGTGCAATGCACGATACGTTCAAACATTCTAATATGAGCCACCTGGAAAAGAAACTGCAGCTTCATGCCGATAAGAGGCTGAAAGTTGTAATCACAGATGGTGTATTCAGTATGGATGGCGATACCGCCAAACTCGATGAAATGGTCGCACTTTGTGAAGAGTATGACGTAATGTTGTTTGTGGACGATTCTCATGCGACGGGATTCATTGGTAAGACCGGCAGGGGAACTCATGAAAAATGCGGCGTCTTTGGAAAAATTGACATCATTACCACTACTTTCGGAAAAGCGCTTGGCGGCGCATCCGGCGGATGTGTTGCCGGGCGAAAAGAACTGGTCGAGATGTGCCGGCAGAAAGCACGTCCCTATCTGTTTTCCAATACAATCGCGCCGGTTGTGGTTTCCGGTGTGCTCAAAGTGCTGGATATTTTATCCGAGAGTACTGAAAGGCGGGACAAACTGGAAAAGAACACTGCATATTGGCGGAAAGGGCTAACAGAAGCCGGATTTGTATTAAAGGATGGTGATACGCCAATCGTCCCGGTGATGCTGTTCAATGCGAAATTATCCCAGAATATTTCCAAGGACCTGTACGATGAAGGCATTTATGCTATTGGCTTCTTCTTTCCGGTTGTTGCCAAGGGGCAGGCCCGTATCCGAACCCAGATCTCTGCCGGTCACGAAATTCACCATCTTGATAAAGCCCTGGATGCATTTATCAAAGTCGGCAAGAAATATGATATTCTCGGTAAGTCCAAACAGGAAATCATCGAAATGTACAGACTATAATATTTAAGTTTTTATGAATTATTTCTAAAACAATATCTGGAACTTGGAATAGCCTTCAGAATTAATTAACCCTGTGACGTCTCTTGGGAGATATGATACGATATATAATATCAACCAGCAATTGTAAATACTACATTCGGTATATTAAATTTGTAAGTTGCGTAATAGGGTTAATAGCGACAGCAAAAGGAATCCGAATTAAAAATGGAGAGTAATCATAAAAAAGTTCTATTCTCCCGAATGATGGATAGGTTGAAATCGTTTAAACCTGTTAATTGGAATGATATTACCGATGCTCTGTCAGTAGTTAAGGAAAACGCTCCCCCGCTTAAGCAATTTGACGAAGCTGAATTCTTTGAAAAAGTCCGAAAGGGAATTGGTTTCTGGACATTTGATTTTGGAATTGACGGCGTTTCAATCGAAATATCGAAGTATGCTCAATGTCTTCAAGATATTCTTTCCAATGAAGAAAAGGCGTCGATCCATTTGATTTCCGGAGATTTTCATTCTCAGGCTGATAGCGTAATTAAACCGGAATGGCATAGATTCCATATCCCACGCGTCAATGGATGGTTAAAATGGGATAACGGTGTGTGGTTTGATAAACTTTTTTACAGGGACATGCCGGAAGGAAGCCCGGAATCTGATGAAGTAGCCGTTGCAATCTGGAATCAGGCGGTTGGTCTTGCAGAAAAGTTGGGTGCTTATATTGCTGAAAAAGATCTATCACTTCTGATTCCTGTAAATGTTAATTCAAACCCGGGGAATTTGGCTACAGGAATGTGCACCGTTCTGGTTTCTGAATTGATGGGCCTCTATGTTATCAACTCAAATCATGACTTCTACTGGGAAGGTGGTAAACCGGCTTCGCAAAAGAAAATTGACGAAGCATCTGGGCCCAGAGATAAGTTTTTCCGCAACATAGCTAACCGCCCCTTCTTTTCTATGTTCGAGAAAATTTATCCATGGAATGGTAAACGTTGGCTGCAGATTAATATTAATAAGCCTCAATCGAATAATCTTGTCGAAAAATTGGGGTTCCCAAAGGATCGTGTCTTTGAGATTTCAACCTCTGTAAGTGATGAATTTTTCAAAAAGTATACTAAGAATGAAATTAAATCTGTTCGTTTACGAATGGCTCACATTCTTTCGGACGGCAATCCAATGATATATCCTATTGCTGCTAACCCGCATTTGGAAAAATTGAAAAATTGGATGAACAAGCAAAAACCATTGGTATGTGCTAATCGCGATGGGCTAATTCTGGATTTAACTTCCGACCGTATTTTTTATTTCCTTCAGCCGACGCGCATAATAGACCGAAAACGCATCGAGAAAGATTTGCATCTGATTGCTGCATTGCTAAAACATCCAACATTCCGTTGTGAATTTGAGCGGAATACGGAACGGCAAATTATTCTTCATATTACAGGTCCCGCTCCCATTGAACATCAAGCCGATTTAGAGAATGTTCTGGAAGCCTATATCGATGTACTTTCGGAAGTTCCGGATTCAATGGCTGACCGGATATTTTTAGCATTCTCTGTAGGGACGGAAGAACATGTTTGTTTTTTGGAAAAAGGTTTCAAAAGCCTCTGCATTGAAGATATTTACAGGCTTGCTACGGCAATAGTTTTTCCCAGCAAAACAGAAGGTCGGGGTTTGCCGATTATCGAGTCGTGCGCCGCTGGAGTTCCTATCATCTGCAGCCGCTACCAGCCGGAGCAAATTTTTGCGGACGTTGTGGGTGAAAGTCTGGCTGAAGAACAACAGATTCAGTATATTCTATTCCCCGAAGAAGATTTTTCGGAATCACTTCTAAATGAGATTACCGATCTTTTAATATATCCCGAAAAGGGGAAAGAGCGAAAAGAACATAATATTAAAGCAACCCGGCAAAGATATGGACCGGAAATTATGAAAGAGACTTTAAAAAAATTCTTAATTGAACTAATTAATATAAAATGAGAATGAAGCTATGAATATTGGATTTATTGAAGACACATATCTGCGCGGTGGCACTCAAATTTGGGTAACAGAAGCAAATAGCTTCTTTTTAGAACAGGGTGAAGAAACAACTATTATAGCCCCAACAGGAAGCTATGTGGCGGAAGAATGCCGGAAAGCGGGGGCTCAAGCATTTACTTATCCCAAGTTCGACAGTTTTCATTCCAAAAATCATAAAAACCAGTTTATCAGACATCATAACCTATTGTTTTTATTGATCTGATTATTTCGGAGTCAGAATGTAGGGACTGAATATAAATATTATACTTGACATCCATATTTGAGTTATGTATATTATGTCGTGTATATTCGAGAAAAAGTAAAAAACAGGAATGGCAAACGATACGTTCAACATCAATTGCTGGAGTCAGTTCGCACACCTGACGGTCCCAGACAAAATGTAATCCTCAATCTTGGTATTCTGGATTTGGAAAAGGATAAATGGAAATTATTAGCTAATGTCATCAAAGAGACACTATGTAATCAGAACAGGATATTTCAGATTGACCCGGAAATAGAAAAAATGGCTGAACATTACGCTGCGTTGATTTTGGAGAAACGATTACAGCAAGCCGCTGAAAATATAGAGAGTAGTGAAAAAAGTGATGAAAATGAAAACCGGGCGCAATATGAAAGTGTCGATATACACTCTGTTTCCACCTCAAATGCAAGAACCCAGGGTGCTGAACATGTGGCTGTTAAACAGATGGATGAATATGGATTTGATAATATTCTAAGAGATCTTCAATTTGATGACAAACAGATTATTTATACCAAGATGCTTATTGCAGGCAGAATGGTTCATCCAGCCAGTGAAAGGGAAACAGTTAGATGGATAAATGAGAATAGTGCCATAAAAGAGTTATTGAGAACAGATGTGAAAGTATATGATAATGCTCTGCATCGAACGGCTATCAAGTTATGGCAATATCATGAGGCAATAGAAAAGCAGTTATCGAAATCAGCCGTAAAGATGTTTTCATTAGAAGAATCTGTTATTCTCTATGACTTGACAAACACCTACTTTGAGGGAAGCAAGCGGGGTAGTTGGATAGCCAAACCCGGAGGATGTTCAAAGGAGCGGCGGAATGATCGCCCTTTGATTACTTTAGCGCTCACTGTAGACGAAGAAGGATTTCCCAAACAGAGTTGGTTATTGGATGGCAATGTATCAGAACCAGGGACTTTAGAAAGAATGCTGAATGATCTTTCAGAGTATACTGAAACAAATCTGTTTAATTCGAAAAAGACCATAGTCATGGATGCTGGAATAGCCACAGATGATAATCTTAAAATAATCAAATCGAAAAACTATAACTATGTGGCTGTATCCAGGAAACAGTCATACGGTAATAATTTCTGGGATGATAGTAAAGAGAAACAGCTGGAATTGAAGGATGACAAAACAAAATTAAAGATAAAGATGGTTAGAACTGATGATGAAAGTTTTCTTCTGTGCCACAGCGAAATGAAGGAGGCTAAAGAGAGAGCGATTCTTGAGCGTAAACTGAAGAAGTTTGAAGAGGGGCTGAAAAATCTAAAGGATGGTTTAAAAAAGAAGGGAACTCAAAAGAAATACTCTAAAATCATCGAGAGAATAGGTCGATTGAAAGAGAAATGTGGTGTTGGTACTCTGTATGATATTGATGTAAAAGAGAAGGATGGAGTTGCGGTAGAGATTGAATTCAGCAAGAATTCGAAAGGAGAGGCAAAGGAATGTAGAGCTGGGGAGTATGTAATAAGAACAAACAGGTTAGACCTTTCGGGTGAGAGAATATCTCAGATACATCGTTCTCTGACTAGAATTGAAAATTGTTTTTGCAGTATGAAATCGGAATTGGGAATGAGGCCTAACTACCACAAAGAAGATGATCCGGCAATTGCCCATATAGCTATAACCGTTATTGCCTATCATATACTTTCTGGGATATTGAAAAAATTGAGAATTGGTGGTGTTAATTATAGATGGGAAACGCTTAGAAATATTTTATCCAGTCATGTTCGGATAACAACCAACTTTAACACTGAAAAAAATGAGACTATACATATTAGAACAAGTACTACCCCGAGCATTAAACAGCGCGAGATATACCGGAAACTCAAGATTAAAATGAAACCATTAAAAAGAGTTGTAACTAAATTTAAAAAAAGTGTAGTGCCTAAAAAATAATGACTGTAATTTGCAACTACCTGTTATTTCTTTACTTGTGAAATATCAAGTGTCGAACTTGGGTTATGATTATGATAAGGTGGTGTCAAAGGATACTGAGAATAAAAAGGTCTGGACAGACGGCTTGCAGAATTGCGATGTGGCTGTTTGTACTGTTCATCCTCCCAGAGATTCATTTCATTGTTCGGTATTTGCCGGCGAATGTATGAAAGAGAGTAATGTAAATACAATTCTCATTCCTAAAACCGGAACTATCGTTCCTGAGTATAAACGCGAATTCTATCTTCCTGATGAATCTATCCGGTCGGCTGTAATTGCAATTACAGGTTTTACGCGCACATACCTGATTGATTCTTACAAGCTTCCTGCTACCGGTGTTGAATTAATTTATCAAGGCACCGAGGTAAGGCGTTTCACTACAAATGCAGAGAGAAAAAAGGAATCTTTCAAGCGATATTCTCTGCCCGGTAATGCCTCGCCCGTTTTGGGAAATGTCGGGATGTTTGAAGAACGGAAAGGACAAACTGTTCTTTTGGAGGCTGTAAAAATATTGGTTAAAGGTTCTCATCCGAATTTGCATTTAATTCTCGTTGGAGAAGGACCGGATGAGCAAATGCTGAAAGACAAAGTTGAAGATATGGGAATCGAGGAACATGTGACATTTTTCCCATTCACCCGTGAGCCGATGTTCATTTTTGAAAGAATTGACGTTTTGGTTCTCTCAAGTTTGTATAAAGAAGGTTTGCCGAATGTATTGCTTGAGGCGATGTCTATGAAAGTACCCGTCGTTTCTTCAGAAATGGCTGGCGTACCGGAGGTTGTAAAAGATGGTGAAACGGGGTACATGGTTGAACCGGGGCTCCCCGCCTGCCTATCGGCAATCTAATCGGGCAGGTTCTCCGGATCAGAAATCAACCTGGTTCTAATTTCTTGATTCGCTCTTTTTGGCAAAATACTTGCTAATCATCACGAGGGTCTGTTTTTCCTGTTCTGAGAGGCTTTCGTACCCCTCCCGGCTGATTTTGTCCAAAAGCCGGTCGATTTCTTCCTGCATGGTTTTATCGGTATCATAATCGGTGCGGGTCGGCGGTTTTGGGGATTTATCAACTTTGCGGATAATATTCTTGAACGAATTGGGAATTTTTATTTTTGGCTTTCTGAAGTTGATATCTGCAAAGATTCTTTTTCGACGTAAATAGAGATATCCGATGACCAATCCACCCAGATGGGTTAGATGACTGATCTGACCTGCACTTTGTGAAAACGATGAGAAAAAGGTAACAACCCCCATTATCAGCACGAAATATTTTGCTTTGATGGGAATCAGGAAATAAAAATAAATCCGCCGTTCGGGAAATAACAGGGCAAAGGCTAGCAGGACGCCGTAAATAGCACCGCTGGCGCCCACTACCGGAATGGAGGAATTCAGGCTGAAGAGAAACGTGATAATACCTGATCCAACGCCGGTGAGAAAATAATATTTGTAGAATTCTTTTTTACCCCAATAAGATTCGATCTCGTTTCCAAACATCCAGAGTATAAACATATTCCAAAAAATGTGACCGAACCCGCCGTGAATGAACATATAGGTAAACAGTTGCCAGACAAATCCGCGACTCCAGACGAATTTTGGAACCAGTCCGAAATAATACAGGAAGAACCGCTCTGATTGAAACAGGAATATGAAAATAAACACGACAATATTGGCAATGATAATATTTTTTATTGCGCCGCTGAATAAGTGTGGTCGAATAAATTGGTTGCCAGATCCCGAATGTTTCTGATAATTATAATGGCGCATCTGTGATCCTAACGACTTAATTCTGATAACAGGGAAAGACTTTTAAGATTCAATGGGTAATCAAGATGATAAGAAAGGTATTTGATCAGTAATTGAGTTATACGATTCGCAACTGACGGTTCTACCGATAGGTTTACCCCTGTATCAAGATTACACCTGGAAAGATCGTTTAACAATTGTATCTCACGTTCTGACAATTTATGTGTCGAAGAATTATATCTGCCACAGTCCCGACAAACCAAACGCCCTGAACCGGGGTTATAGATTGCGGTTGTTAAGCGAGTCTTGCACTGAGAACAGACCGACGGATCGAGTTTATATCCGAGAATATCAGCCAGCGCTAATAAAAAATCCGCAAAAAGGATTCTACATTGATTGGCGTGCAAATCTATGTTCTTCAGAATCTGAACGGCTAAATTAAAAATCTTATTATCATATTGATGATCATAGACTACTTTGTCGATTACCTCAAGAACCGCGGTCCCGTAAATATTGCATTCGATATCGAGGGTGTTTAAAAAAAACGATTGCAGGAGGTCAACCTTGCTGAGTGTTTGAATATCCCTGGTGATTTTATAATAATATATTGCTTCGATATGGTTCAGCGGCTCAAGGTAACCTCTTAAGGCGCTTTTCAGGCGCCGGGCGCCTTTGGCAATCACAGAAATTTTCCCCTGCTCTTTCGTAAACAGTTTAACAATACTGCTGGTTTCCTGAAAGTGAATGGTTTTTAGTACGAGCGCTTCTGTCTTGATGAGTGTCATATTGTCGCTATAGATTACATTTTTTCAGTGTTGCTTACAAACAAATAATCGGCGGTTTATAACCGGTTCGCATCTCTCTATGTTAGATCAATAAAGGCTAATATGATTTTGCGAATATGGCAATTGTTTTGGATGGTTTGCCGGTATAGAAACAGACGCCATCTTGATCTTGTTTAAAAGGAATACAGCGGATGGTGGCTTTGGTTTCTTCCTGAATGGTCGCCTCCATAGCGCCGTCGCCAGCCCAGAATGCTTTTATAAATCCGCCACTGGCAATGATTTTCTTAAAATCTTCATAATTTTCTACTTCGTGGGTGTGCTGATTGCGGAATTCCAGTGCCCGTTGAAAGAGGTTATTTTGGATTTCTTGCAGGAGATTAGTGACAACAGAAGACAGCTTTTCAACGGGGATAAATTGTTTGGTCCCGGTGTCGCGGCGAACCAGAACCACCTGGTTTTTATCCAGATCTTTGGGTCCGATTTCGAGTCGCAGCGGTACGCCCCTCATTTCCCATTGATTAAATTTCCAGCCCGGAGAATTCTGCTCATTATCATCGACGATATAGCGGATATCCTCTTTTTTGAATTGAAGCGTGATTTTTGACACCTTCTCCATTAAACGGGCCTTCTGTTCGTCGTTTCTCCATATCGGAATAACAACAAGCTGATGCGGTGCAATTTTAGGCGGTACTACTAGCCCTTTATCGTCACCGTGGGTCATGATGACGCCGCCAACGAGCCGCGTGCTGACTCCCCAGCTGGTGGCGTACACGTACTCCAGTTTATTTTCTTTCGTAAGATATGTGACGTCGAAAGCTTTGGCGAAATTCTGACCGAGATTATGGGATGTGCCGGACTGCAGGGCTTTCATGTCGCCCATCATGGCTTCAATTGAATAGGTATAAACAGCGCCGGCAAATTTCTCTGCGTCGGTTTTTATACCGACAAACACCGGCATAGCCATATAATCTTCCGCCAGTTGTCGATAGAGCTCGATCATTTTGAGGGCTTCCTCTTCCGCTTCTTTATATGTGGCGTGAGCAGTATGACCTTCCTGCCAGAGAAATTCAGTGGTTCTGAGAAACAGGCGGGTGCGCATTTCCCAGCGTACGACATTTACCCACTGGTTGATTAATAAGGGCAGATCGCGATAGGATTTTATCCACTTTTTGTACATCGACCAGATGATTGTCTCGGAGGTTGGGCGGATATAAAGGGGTTCATCAAGTTTTTTACCGCCACCGTGTGTGACAACGGCACATTCGGGAGCGAAACCCGCTACATGTTCCGCCTCCTTTTTCATGTAACTTTCCGGGATGAACATTGGGAAGTAGGCGTTTACATGCCCGGTCTCTTTAAACATTCGGTCGGCGATATTTCGGATATTTTCCCATATAGCATAGCCGTATGGGCGAATGACCATAGTGCCCTTTACCGGTCCGTAATCGGCTAATTCTGCTTTCTGTACCACGTCGGTGTACCACCGCGCATAATCTTCACTTCGTTTTGTAACACTAATTGACAAGATACCACCCTATATTTGAAGATTCTTTTTCTCTGAAAAACCTATTCTGTGAAACGGGTTCACAATACTGGTGCAAATATTGAACAGATGAGCGCCAACCCGCTTTAAAAACCGGATGTATAGACCCAGAGTAACAGCATCAGATACACTAAAATCTCCTTCGCCCTTGATTAATGATATAGTGGTCAGCGTACAATCTTTTGAAACATCACGGTAGCCCCGGACTACTTTTCGCGCCATTTCCACATCGGAAATCGGGAAGGCTTCAAGAGTGATCTTGAAAAAGTCGTCGATACGCTTTTCTATACTGATAAGTGTATCTTCATACTTACCAGCGCTCAGTTTTTTCGGGTGAAGTGCAGCCATGTCCGCAATATTTTTTGTATAATCGCCGATACGTTCAATATCGATCACGATGCTTGTCAAGATCAAACCCGCCGGGATTTCAGATTTATCAAACATTAACAAGTGGGTCAGAACATTTTTGCGTATTTCGCGCTCGGATTTATTGATTATTTTATCGGTTTTGTAAATATCGATCTGCATGTCGGTATCATCACATTGCCGCAGGCATTTTACAGCTTCTTTATACATTTCGTAATCAGTTTCGAGTGTTTTAAGATATTTTTCAAGCATTTGAGTGGATAAATCCTGCTTTTTCCAGATTTTTATAAATTCTTTGAACATATTCTTACCTCATCAATAAAATTAATAGTAATGGCAATAAAAAGAAAAATATTAATATATAGGCAATCGGTATCCAGCGATGCCGGATAGACCATCTGGCAAATACGACCGCCATGTTAATCGGCACTTGTTTCAGGGGCAGCCAGATTATTATACCCATAATATTGAACAGGAGATGGCTGAAGGCAATTGTTACCGCATCCGGATTATTCGTAGCGAGAGAAGCAAGAAAAGCGGTAATAGTAGTTCCGACATTTGCGCCCAGATCATAGGGAAATATTTTTTTCAGGCTTAAGACGCCCGCCGCCGCCAGTGGAACAACCAGCGAAGTAGTTATTGAACTACTCTGGACCAGCGCCGTAAAGAACATTCCCAGCAATAATGCCCGAAATGCTGTTTTAAATATATATTGATCAAAAAACGTTTCAATTTTTTTCAGCACAAGGGATTTCATGACAAGCACAAGATACCGAAGAGCAAAGAACAGTATGAAAAATGCGATTATAACGCCGATCCAGGGATAGTTTGGGAAAATGCTCAAAATGGCTGTGGCAACCGGCTTCAGAATAGCGCCAAGCGGATTAACTAATTTTAGCCCGCCAATATTTACAAAAAGCCCGGACGCAGCTCTTGCCGTGACACCGATTACGTTGAACATCAACTGGAGCGGAAAAATTACAGCTACCGATAATACATTGAAGAAATCATGAACTATAGCTGCGCTTAAAGCCCTTTCAAATTCTTTACTTCTGCGTATGTGTCCTATCGAAACTAGGGTATTTGTAACACTGGTGCCAATATTTGCACCCATGATGATTGGAATGGCCAGATCAATCGACAGAACCTGTCCCGCGACCAGGCTTACAACCAGCGAGGTTGTAAGAGACGAGCTCTGCACAAGGCTTGTTGTGAAAATGCCAACAACCAATCCCAGAATTGGGTTGGAGACTGTCTGTATTACAGCTTCTGCCACCCCTTTTCCCATCATTTTAAAGGACGACCCTATCAATGTCACACTTAACAGAAACAGATATATAAGTCCCAAAAGGGCTAAGATTTTCAGAATGTTTGGAGAGTATTTCCGGAAATTATCTTGTATCATATAGTTCTGATCAATATTGACAACCTGCTCTTGTGCTCGGCGCAAAGTTAATTAAATTTCTGAATAGTGACTACAAATAAAACAGGTTAGCTTAGATCTACCAGGAAAAAACACCGCACAGAATGACTGTTTGAAATGCAAATAGAGGAAGGTTCTTTTACCCGACAGATGTCTTGAGCTTTGGGACATCTTGGATGAAACCGGCAACCGGGCGGTGGATTTGTTAACGACGATATTTCACCGGGGATTGCAGCCGGGAGATTATTTTCTTTTAAGGCGCGGGCAATATCCAGCAAAGCTTTGGTATAGGGATGAGCCGGCGATTTTTGGATATCGCCGGTTCTGCCATATTCGGTCATACAACCGGCATACAACACCAGAATATTATCTGCAAAGGATAGCGCTTCATCGACGTCATGTGTAACCAGAATTAGTGTGAGATTATTTTCTTGTTTCAACCGGTTCAGCAAATTCAGGTAATATTTCTTCGAGATGGAGTCAAGAGAGGAGGAAGGTTCATCTGCGATTAATAATTGAGGTTCACCGGCAAGCGCCAGCGCTAACGCCACCCGTTGAGTCATGCCGCCTGACAGCTGGTGAGGGTAAGCATGAAATATGCGTTCCGGCTCTGATAATCCGACGGTTTCGAGTAATTTCAGGGCATGTTTTTTTCTTTTATTCTTTTCGATTTTTGATTTTACGGACAGCACATCGGTAATTTGGTTTCCGCAACGGACGACCGGGTTAAGACTGGCGACAGCTTCTTGAAACACCATGCCAATTTCTCTGCCACGCATATTTAACAAATCAGATTCTTCAGCGGTTATGATAGATATTTTTGTATTGTCCGAAGATATATACCAGATATTGCCGGAGCGTGAAAAACCGGGAGGCAGAAGTCCAATAATAGATTTGCACAGCATACTTTTTCCGCTTCCGGTTTCACCGATGACAGCCAGGGTTTCACCGGAATTTAAAGAAAAACTAATATTCCTTAATATGCTGATCGATCTACCGGAAGGACTATTTACAACAGATAGATTTTCAACAGTTAAAAGGCTCATACTAGCCCTGTTTTAGAAAGATTTGTTAGATTAGAGGCATCAATTAATTCTTTTGTATGATTATCGGATGGGTGTTGCAATAATGTTTCCGCCGGACCCTGCTCTGTAAAAACGCCATTTTTCATTATCGCTATTCGATCTGAAAGCAACCGCACAATTGACAGATTGTGAGAAATTAACAGATAACTTAATTGGTATGTTTGTTTCAACCTGTTAAGAAGTTCAATCAGTTGAACTCCGGCTGATAAATCCTGTGATGAAACGGGTTCGTCAAGAATTAGAAGTTTGGGATTCAGCGCCAGAGCCCGGGCAATATTGATCCGCTGTTTTTGACCGCCGCTGAGTTGATGGGGATACCGCCATCGAATCTCGGAATCCAATCCTACCGTATCAAGGAGTTGCTTGACATTACCTGTACGTGTCTGGTCATTTGGCTGAGCCCGGAGCGCTTCAATAATGATCTTATTAACGGTCATCCTCGGATTCAGGGAGTTGCCGTAATCCTGAAATACCGGCTGAATAAGCGGTCTTAATCTTCTGATATTTTTTCGGTTGAGTTGCCAAATATTTTTTCCCATAAAGCTGATGGCTCCGGCTGAAGGTTTCACAAATCCGAGAGCGGACATTGCGATGCTTGTTTTACCGCAGCCGGACCTCCCGACAATTGCGAAGCTTTCGCCTTGCCGGATGCTGAAAGAGACGCCATTAACTGCGTGAACGGTTTGATCAGCAGTAAAAAATGTGCTCTTCTGCTGATAAACGATCCGGAGATTCTGGATTTGCAACAATGTCTTTGAGGCAGTTATCCCGGCTTGCATTAAGAATTTCCGGTAAATTTCGGATCAAGAATGTTTCGTAAACCATCACCGATTAAATTAAAGCCAATAATAGCTGCAATAATAAAAATTCCTGAAAACACTGAAATCCACCATGTTCCAATTGGATCAAAACGACCTTCGGTCAGTATCGTTCCCCAGCTGGCATTCGGTGGCTGAACACCCAGCCCCAGGAAGCTGATACTCGATTCGATTAAAATAAGCGTGGAGATTAATAGCACCGATGATACGATGATTGTTCCCATGACATTGGGCAAAATATGAATAAAAATAATTCTCCTGCGCCGCAATCCGATTGCTTCGGCTGATTTTATATATAATTGTTCCTTTATGACAAGAACTTCAGAGCGTACAATGCGGGCAATTTCCATCCATGAGAAAATTGCGAGGAATAAAATAATCAGCCCGATTGATGAATAACCCATACCGATAACAAGTAAGATGATAAACAGCTTTGGGAAACCAAGCATGATATCAACCAGCCGCATTAATATACGATCGAGCCAACCACCGACGAAGGCAGAAATAAGACCGATAATCATACCAATCAGAACAGCTATCGTTGTTGCAAGCAAAGCAATGCCAAGTGTTATTTGTCCGCCATGCATCATCCGGGCTAACACGTCTCTGCCGTAATAATCGGTTCCGAGGGGGTGTGAGACGGAAGGAGATTGAAGCGCTTCGGATAAATTTTGTGAACTATAGTTATACGGTGATAAAGACGGACCAATTAAAGAAAATATAATAATTATTCCGATAAGGATAGAACCGACATACAGCGATTTATCCGAGCAGATAAAATCAACAATCCTTTTCATGAATTTTTCCGTGTTTGGTAGCGGATTCTCGGATCAATAATGGAATAAGTAATATCTGCAATCAGATTTCCGGCGACTACCGCAAAAAATGCAAGTATGCTGGCTGCCAGGATGATGGGATAGTCCCGACCGAAAACAGCGCTGACCATAGTCCGCCCCATACCGGGAAGCGAGAAAATCACTTCCACTATGACAGCGCCGCTCAAAAGCGCCGGTATGATAACGCCGAGCAGACTGATAATAGGGAGGAGTGAATTTTTCAGACAATATCGAAAAAGAATCTTGTTATGACCGATACCACGAGCCCGGGCTCCGAGGATGTAGTCGGATCGAAGAGCCTCAATCACGCCTGATCGAATATACCGGAAAAACGTTGCCGCGAGAGGCAGTCCAAGGGTTAATACCGGCAGGAACAGGTGTTTTATATAATCGGTAAAACGACCTATTGTATTCAACTGGTCGTGATACAGCGATGTCAAATGTGAGGAAGGAAGCCAGCCCAGCTGTATTGAGAAAACACCAAGGAACATAATCCCCAGCCAGAAAGCGGGAGTGGAGAAAAAAAGCATCATGATTATTGTTATGGTTCGATCAGTGAAGGTGTTCGAACGGATTGCCGCCAATATCCCAAGTAAAATTCCGGTGATTAACGCAAATACAAGAGCACAGCCCGCCAGCAGGATCGTTGGTAAAAGCGCCGACCGGAGCACTTCGGAGCTGGGCTTTCCGTTGTAGAAAGAGTTTCCGAAATCGAAATGAAACAGAACCCGTTTTACCCAATTCCAGTATTGAATATAAAGTGGTTCATTTAACCCAAAACGCTTCTGGATGACCTGCTGTATTTCGGGAGATTGAGAAGGATCCAGAAAGCGGATGCCGGGGTCGCCGGGAGCCAGATGCACAATTAGGAATGTTAGAGTTATACCAATGATGATTGTTGGGACAGAATCAAGTACTCGTTTAAGGATAATGGAGATCACGCAACCCTATCCTTCGAACAATTTATCGATTCGATTGCGTTCATCCAGCGGTATCCACCAATCTTCGAGATTGATGTACATGCCCCGCTTATCAGATTTGACATTTTTAAAACGGCCATGGATGGCTGAGCATTCCAGACGATAATATAGCCAAGTATAGGGTAACTCATATGACAACAGGCGGGCGATATTATTGTAATATTGTTGAGCAGCCTTCGGATCAAGGGTGTTTTTTGAGGCGGAATCGAGGCTGTCGTAACGGAGCGAATGATAACCGGTGAAATGAAACGGGGTGAAGAAGCTGGAACTGTGAAATAATGGCGCAAGGTCCATGGTAAGCCCGACCACCCAACCAATGACAACCGCATCAAAGTCTTTTGATGGAAGCATTTTTCCGTAGAGTAGCGCCGGCTCGACCAGGCGGGGCGTGACCCGAATACCGATTTTGCCCAATTGGTCCTGAATGATAGTGGCAACTTGTTCCCAACGAACATTTCCGTTTTCGGTGACCATCTCAAATTCAAAAGCCACCCCGTCTTTATCCAGGATTCCGTCTTTATCGCTGTCGATCCAGCCTTCTTCAGAAAGCAATTTGAGGGCTTGCCGGGGATCATAATACCAGTGAATATTTGCATCTTCATTATAAGCGGCTAAGATTGGAGGCACAGGACCATCCATCGTCAGCGCCATACCAAAATTGACGGCATTGGTCAATGCTTCGCGATCAATTGCCATTGTCAATGCACATCTAACTTTTTGGCTGCCGAATAATTTGTTGGGCTTTATGTATTCATTTATTTTAATCTCGGATATCTCGTTTTGTATTGCTTCCTGGTATGTATCGGGATCGATAAGATTCCAGCCGATAAAGTCGTATCGTCGTCCCACGTAGCTGACAGGTCTGACTGACGATTTGCCCTCGTCCCAATTTTTGATGATACCCTGAAAATCTTTTGGATATATTCCTTCAACCAAATCGACCTCTCCTGCTTTTAGCTGGGTCAGCAGATTTAAATTATCTGGTACAATCTTGAAAATAATTCTGTCCAAGTGAGGTTTACCGGTTTCATAATAGGAACTGTTTTTTATTAGCGTAACGGTTTGCTGGTCTTTCCACCCGAGAAACCGAAACGGACCGGTTCCGACCGGATGCCTGTTAAAGGATGATTCGTGCATTTTCTCAGGGGGATCATGTTCCAGAATATGTTTGGGGACGATATAACCTTCGACTGCATCCATTAACATTGACAGGCTTTTTTTGTGAAAAGTAAAGATGACAGTAGAATCATTGGGCGATTGGACTGATGCAATGTTATCTTTGTATGAGATGCCATCCCAGGCGACATCAGGATTAATCTGCATCTGATAATTATATATAACATCTGTGGCAGTAAATGGTATGTTATCATGCCATAGTACATCGGTTCTTAGGTGAAATATAAGGGACATGCTGTCGGAAGAGAACGACCATTTTTTTGCAAGTTGCGGGGTAAAAGTGGCTAAATCTTCATTTAGATCGGCTAATCTTCTGAAAATCAGGCTAATAATATTTCTTGAAGTTTGCGATAGCGCAGTCAATGGATTGAGTGATTCGGGTTCTGACCGGACTCCGACAACTAGCGTGCCGCCGTCAGCAATTTCTGTAGTATCGGTTTCGGAATATAATTGTTTTATATTTTTGATCTTCGAGTCACAAGAAAACAAAACGAATACCAGACAGACAATGATTATCAGGTGTGTTGTCTTCATTATGTTTAAATCCTGCTGATTATGAAGACGCTTTTCGATTAGAAGCAGCTAATTTTTTCCCAACTTCAGAAAGGGTGAAGGTAATTTTTTCGAACGAGAACGGCTTGTTAAGCACAAAATCAATCCTGTTCTCCAGATCACTTTCATTTAGATTTAATGCCCAGCCGGAAATTAAAATCACCTGAATCCTGGGGTTTATGGATTTAATATTTTCGGCTAATTCAAGACCGTTGATCCCGGGCATGCCAAGGTCGGTAATGACAATATCAAAAGTATTCTTTTTAATATCCGCCAGGGCTTGCCTCGGGTCGGTGTTGGTATGAATGGTATGACCTAGATCCGATAAAAAATCCCGCAGCGTTTCAAGGATATATTCCTCATCATCAATAATATATATGGAAAAAGTGTTTGTTTGAGCTACGGCGGCAGCGGATATTTTTTCTACAGATTGTTTAGCGGATGGAAAACGGATTTTTATGGTTGTTCCGTTTCCGGCTTCGCTCTGGATATAGGTTTTTCCGTTATGTCGTTTTATAATGCCATACACTTCACTCATACCGAGACCACTCCCCAGAACTCCTTTTGTTGTGAAGAATGGGTCAAATACACGTTCGATTGTTTCTTCTGTCATGCCAATACCGGTATCTTTAAAATTGACATGGATATAATTATCCATCTGCTCGGTCTTGATTGATAGAATTCCACCGTTCGGCATGGCGTCGATAGCGTTAAAGATTATGTTGGTAAATGCGTTGCGCAAATCTGACGAGTCCCCAAGTATAAAAAGATCATCATTCAATTCGAGGATTGGTTCTATCAGGATACCTTTGATTGTGGAAGCCGCATCCCATTTTGGGCGTGTGATTTCGACAACCTCTTCGATAATGTTTTTTAAATTTACCGATTCATTCAGAGTCTTTGAGCTGGGACGCGAGAACTCCTGGATTTTACGGACCTTGGAAGCGCCATCCAGCGCTGATTTTTCGATCATATCGAGACTTTTTAAAAAATATGGATCAGAGCTCAGCCTTTTCATGAGCTGAACCCTGCCCAACACCACGGTAAGAACGTTGTTGAAATCATGGGCGACACCGGAACTTATCTGACCAAGCGCAGTTAGCTTTTTCATCTGGGTGGATTTTTCTTCCAGTTCGCGTGATTTTGTGATGTTTTTGACGGTAATGATGAACGAATCCAATTCTTCGGTCTCAGATAGAATTGGGAAGCAGCGTTCCTCAAAATACTCATTAAACCGATTATCATACTTAACAAGAGGGATGACGGTTCCGCTGTTTACTGTGTCCCGGAGCGGACAATCTACGCAGGGGCGATTATTCTGCCGTAGGACCTGGTGACATTTTTCGCCAATCAGGCTTTCGCCCTTTCCAAGTACAATATTAGCGGCTTCGTTGGATTCTATAATGGTAAAGCCGGCATCACAGACCATTATCAGATCGATAAAATGGTCGAAGATGAACCTGTATTTTGCATCAGCGCTAAGAAAATCCGGTCTGTTCATTTGAGCGATAATACACCCTTCCCACTAATCGGATGTAAAGATACAAAAGTATATTTATAAAGGCTATAAATTCTGCCGAAAATATCAAATTGTTTTTTTATGCAGAGCTTATACGAGGTCGCCAAAATGTGATTTAATGTGCTCGACTTTAGAGTCCGCTCCGATTTTCTGAAAATTCCTGATCGCCAGATTCACTGTTTTCTTTGCCAGCGACTTTTCTCCCGTATCGGCATATAATTTTGCCATTTCAACCAGCGTTTCTGCCAGGTTAATCGGGTTCGTTATCTTTTCATATATGCGCCGGCTGTTTTCAAAATAAGATAACGAAATATCGTAATTTTTACTTTGACGGTTGATCATTCCAAGGATCTTATACGCCTCGGCTGTGCTGAGGCGGTCCCCGGATTCACTGAAAATGGCAAACGCTGACGTGACCAGCGCAGTGCTGGCGGAAAGTTCACCCTGCAGACAGGCAATCTCGGCTTTTGCCAGATAGACAAGTCCTTTTTGATATCGGTTATTGGTTTTACGAATGAGCTCAAGGGCTTTGTCAAGGTATTCAGTAGATGTGTCGTAAGACTGAGTGAATTTATACGTGATCGCAAAGTTCATATAGATATTTGATAAAAGCTCAGGGTCCTGACCCAAATTTGCATCGAGGGCTTTTTGGTAACATTTAATGGCGTCCTTGTAAAGCCCTCTCATATTATAAATAATGCCAAGATTCATATTGGCTTTAGCGATCATTTCCGGAACCTTCACCTCTTCCGCCATTTTCCTGGCTTGAATGAAATGAATTTCACCCTCGTAAAAATTGCCCTCTTCTACAAGCGCTGCGCCAATAACATTTTTGATCGATACGATTCCAACCTTGTTATCGATTTGAGTAAATAATTTCAGACTTCTGTTAAAATATTTTTGAGCGGCTCGAAAGTCATTTGTGTAAAATTCGATATTGCCTAATTTCCGTAAAATATTTGCCACGATCTCTTTGTTCTTTTGACCGGTATTTTTCAGCGCTATATGAAGAATCTCTTTACCCCGTTTAAATTCTCCATAATTGATCGCCGATCCACCGATATCATACAGCAACCCGGTATAATCGGTTTTACCCAGATATTTGGCTGCATGATAAACGATGGTATCAAAATCTATATCACGTAAAATGATATCTTTCCGGTAGATTGGCAGTTCTTCCGGCAGCGGTTCTTTCTTCCACACATTATTGAGAATGCGCTCTCTCTCTTTGCGGAGCCTGAGCAGCTTATGGGAGAATTCAACGCCACAACGTTTTTCTGCCAACTCAAGAACTTCGAATAAATATTGTTTATTCATTTTTATATCCTATTGGTTAACAATTTTGGTTTCTCTTCTTAAAACAGTCATTATCATAAGTTTTATATACCCCATCCATACCGAGTGAAATGGTTGGTTTTGTATGTGACAGTTTTATTTTCATAATTAATTACTGGTTCTGAATCCAGATTAAACCAATATTCTCCATCATCCTGACTAAAATATATATTTAGATCAGCGATTAAGAGCTCGTCAATATCAAGATGTTCCCAGGATAAAGTTGCTTCGACAAATTCGTTAAAAGATCCGCTTGGTAAAAACTCTACCCATACGATGCCGTTTTTATTGTATTCGACCTCTACGGTAACATATGTGTCTTCATTGAATGCGCCAGGAGGAAAAACAACCGAATTATTGTATGTATTCTCTCCGCCAACCGTGCCCCCCTCAGCAACAGAAATCAGTTTCCCGTCGATAACGGATTTCTTCAGGGCTTTTAACTGAGAAACAAATTCCGGCTTTGCCGAAACCCATTGAATGTCGTCCATGTGAATTCCGATTGATTCCACCGGTTCGCTGGGATTTGAGACAGAATTTTCACTGCACCCATTGATGAAAATGAGCACCGAGAAAATCAAAACGAGACTGAATAACAGATGTGTTTTCCATTTCATGCCATACCTCACTTTGTTTTTTAACTTGAAAATATATCACTATTCATTATACAAACGATATACCAATATAGTATTTGAGTTTAAAAAAACCACAACATAAATCACAACGCACACGCAACTTATTGATAATACATATATAATGACACCGCTGGAATTGATATGGTTGATATAAGACAGGAAATTGTTGAATAAAAGATTTAGAAACAGTTGGTTCATATTAACCACACTGGGTTATTTTAACCACCAATTAATATATCAGGTCAGTGGTGAATATTGAATTTTTTCATTCGGTATTTGAGAGTTTCTCTGGATATGTTCAGTAGTTTGGCGGCTCTGGTTTGATTACGGTTTGTTTTAATCAGAGCTTGTTCAATTAATGATTTTTCAATATCGACTAACGATAGACCATCATTGGGAATCTTTATCATGTTACGATTATTCGATGGCGTTGCCAAGCTATCCAGTAATGATATATTATCACAGGTTAGAAGATCGCTATCCTCAAATAATACAGCTCTCTCAATTGCGTTTTTAAGTTCGCGCACATTTCCAGGCCAGGAATGCTCAATCAGGCGTTGTTTGAGATTATTGGTAATCCCTTTAATATTCTTCTTAAACTCGGCATTGTAGATTTTTAAGAAGTGTTCAGCCAGAAGAATAACATCTTCTTTCCGGTCTCGGAGTGGCGGGATTGTGATTGAGGCGACGTTCAGGCGGTAGTAAAGATCTTCGCGGAACGTGCCTTCCGAAATACATGTTTCAATATTTCTTGATGATGCGCTGATGATACGGGTATCTATATGAATTTCCTTTGTGCCCCCGACTCTTCTGAAGGTTTGCTTCTCAAGAACTTTTAAAATTTTTGCCTGTAAACCGGGCGCCATATCACCGATTTCATCGAAGAAAAAAGAACCGTGATGAGCAAGTTCCAGCAGACCCTTTTTTCGATGGGTGGCGTTTGTAAATGCTCCCGCTTCATAACCGAAAAGTTCAGCTTCTAAGAGCGTTTCCTGGAATGCGGAGCAATTGATTTCAATAAATGGTTTATTGCCTCTTTCGCTTTTATAATGAATGGCGCGGGCAACCAATTCTTTTCCTGTACCGGTTTCTCCTCGAATTAACACCGTTGTTTTTGGTGAATTGGCAACCTGCTGGATGAAACGGAAAACTTCTTTGATTGGTTCGCTTTTTCCGATAATATCGCCGAAACCGAAGATGACATCTTTCTGCTTTTGAAAATAGGCAAGTTGATCTTCTATTTGTTGTTCTTCAACGATTTTATCGACGATTAATGAGATTTCATCGAGATTAAAGGGTTTGCGAATGTAATCTTTGGCGCCCAGCTTCATTGCCTGAACGGAAGTATCAACATTTGCATAACCGGTTATGACGACGACAGGAATATTGTATTTCAGATTCTGCAGATGTTCTAAAAAGACAATGCCGTCCATGCCGGGTAATTTTATATCCAGAAAAATCAAATCCGGATCTTCATTCTTTAGGTATTTCAGAGCCTCTTCAGCAGAAATGAGAGTTGTTACATCGTGTCCGGCTGGAGATAATAAATCCCGGAAAGTGTTGCGAATATATTTGTCGTCGTCGATAACTAAAATTGATGCCATAAAAATCTTTGCATTTGTGAGGGAAATTTACACTCTAATTTTTGAATATACAACTCCTCGGATTAAAAGTAATTATATCGTCAGTTAGATAATCGTTTTTTAAGCAAATTGTGACAATCGGACACAAGTTCGTTGATTTGATCCACCTGGAAAGGTTTCGCTACTACCCGGTCAATACCGCAGGACGCTATACGTTCCGGGTCGAGCTGGGTACCCCATCCGGTTATCATTACAACAATAGATTTTGGATCTCTGGCTTTAATCTCTTTTGACAGGTCCCAGCCGGACATCCCGGGCATTCCGAGGTCGGTAAAAATAATATGAATATCCTTTTCATTATCCAAGATGTTCAGCGCGTTTCGACCGGAATCCGCGGTCAGCACCGTATGTCCGCCAATTTCTAAAATATCATTAAGCAGTTCTCTGGGTTCGACTTCATCGTCGACGACAAGTATTTTCGCGGTTTCCATTTCTTTCGCTTCAGGCGCCTTCTCTACTTGTGGCGCCGGAGTTGCCATTTGCACAGGAGACAAAGGAAGATTGATGGTTACAGTTGTTCCTACGCCCGGTTCACTCTGAATACTTATTTCGCCGTTATGTCTATAGATAATTCCATAGGTGACGCTCAATCCAAGCCCCGTGCCATTCACACCGCGGGTTGTGAAGAATGGATCAAAAACCCTTTTTAAAATTTCCTCATCCATTCCAGTGCCTTCATCCTGAATTGTAATTTTTACATGGTCAGAAATGATATCGCTTATGATTGTAATATTGCCGCTCTCAGGCATGGCTTCAACGGCATTTAGAATCAGGTTGGTAAACACTTCCCGCATTTCTGAGGCGTTTGCTTTTACCTGTGGATCCTGGTTGAATTTTGTTGTGATGTTTATTTTCAAACCTTTTTCGTTGGCTTCATCTTGCCAGCGTGTACGGGTAAATTTAATAGAATCTCGTATCGTCTCATTGATATCTATCGTATCGAATTTTTGGTCTGTTCTGACCCGGGTAAATTCCTGGATCCGTTTAATGGTAGCGGCGCCATCCAGAGCGGCTTTTTCGATAACCTCAAGACCGTGTAAAATATCGGGTGCCGTTATATCGCGCTTTAACAATTGGGCTCTTCCAAGGATAGCGCTCAGCACGTTATTAAAATTATGAGCCACACCGCCAGACATCTCACCAAGGGCGCGAATTTTTTCCGCCTGCTGAAATTTTTGCTCAATTTCCCGCCGTTCATTTTCAATCTTTTTCATCTGGAGGATCTGGGAAATATGATTGGCAAATAATTCAAGAGGCTTGACCGTTTCATCACTTGGCTTCAATCCGCTTTTTGAGTCGTCGATAGAGATCATACCAATAAGATCGCCAGAATTATCTTTCAGCGCAATAAACAGGTTGTCTTCCCGTTGCCAGCGCCCTTTTCCCGGAGAATATTCTTTTTTACCGTAATCAACGGCGCTCTGATCAAGAATATGTTTCATGGTATGAGGAATATAACAAGACTGGTTTCCAAGCTTGACCCCTTGAGAAAATAATTTAACAATATGATCTTTTGTGATATAGGTCTGTTTTAAGCGCTTTAAAGTATTGTCATCAACGCCTTTATGACCTATGATATCTCGATATGGCGGATCATCTTTAAACGTGTAAAGGAGTAATCGGTTATAGTCGGATATTTCAACCACAGCGTCACTAATTTTCTGGAACTGTTCTTCGTTATTTTTGATAGTAATAATATCCGCGGATATTTGGCTGAATTGTTCCAGCTGAACCGTTAAAGACTTTATTTGTTCTTCTGACCGTTTTTGCTCGGTAATGTCTCTCTGTGTCCCCCAGGCTTGAACAAGCCTGTTATTTTCAATAATGCCGGTGAAATTATTCAGGTATATTTTAGAATTGCCGTGAGTGTCCGGTTTATGGGACTCGCCATCAACAAGACGAAAACCACTGCGGATAAAGCTTTTTAGATATTCTATGTTTCGTTCATCGGAAGAAACCAGAATATCTTCCAGGCGAGCGCCGATCAAATCCTCTTTTTTATCAAAACCGTACATTTTTGCCATTGCATCATTGCATTCCACTAAAAAGCCGGTAGCATAGATACGACGGACTATCTCATCTTCCGGAAGATTGACGGGAATTGGCTCGGCGGCTTCAAAACACCAAATTCCCTCAGAAGTATTATCCATAAATGCCAGGTAACGACGTTCAAGTTGAAAAAACTTATCTTTCAGAGCGTTTAATTGTTTCATTGTTGTATTTGTTTTATTGCTCATCTCCACCTCTGTTTCAATGAGGGATTCTAATCTGAAAGAATTTCCCTTTTTCGGTGTTTTTAACAATATCTATTGTGGCTCTGTACTTATGTAATATCCGACTGGCATAATATAGATCGACAGGCTGCTTTCCCATGCGTTTCGATTGTTTTTCCAGTGGCGGTTCTGAAAATATCGTTGCTAATTGCTGTTTATCAATAGGAGCGCCGGTGTCGGATATATCAATATAAATAAATTGTGGATCGGCATACAAGGAAATGGAAAATGTTTTGATGTTGGTATTTAGCATTGTGTCCAGAGAGAAATTCACAACGCTCATTAAGCCTGTTGAGAAGTCGCTATATGTACCCGTAATCATCGGTATACTTGCGTTCAGATCCAATTTTTTTTCTACGCTGTGTTTGTAAAACGGATCGGCTTGCAGGAAATCGAGTTCATAATGCAACAGGTCACTCAGATTGATGGGAACCTCGTTCTGTATGAGATCGTGACTACTTTTGAATGATAATGTTGTGATAATGGATTTGATACGCTGAGCTTGCGATTGAATAATGTCCAGACCTGTGAGCCTGGGATTTTTGGCTTTTAAGAGCTGAGCTCTGCCAATGATAACCGCAAGGGGATTATTAATGTTGTGAACAATTCCCGGGGCAAGGCGACCGAAAACTGAAAAATTCTTTTCATTGTGCAAATCGTTTTCCAATTGTGTGATATCAATGCCTTTTCCGCTTACCGAAGTAACAGGGTGTGTAAAAAATATTATTGCCGGATCACCATTATCGGTGATGATCTTTGCAGGCGTTACTAATACCGAAACAGAAACGCCCCTGTGAGCCTGAAAATCCAGTCGTCCTTCCGTTATCTCGACAGTTAGAAGTTGAGATAATATTTTATGATTGTTTTCATTATTTTCTATATAATTGGAAATTGAGACGCCAACTATATCTGTTTCAGGGAGAATTGCCAGGGATTTAAATGCCGGATTGGCGTCAATTATTAATCCTTGAACATTTAAAATTAGAGTTGGCAAAGGAGATTGTAAATAGATGTTTTCGTAGATCATTTCAGCCATTCAGCTTTTTCAAGACGACAGTGATTTCATTTATATTTTGCAGCAGTCTGAATATAGGGACACTAAAACTGCCAGAAACTTTCTTACCATTAATTCTCATTACTACTGCTTGTAATATAAAGCAATCGAAACGTATCTGAAAAGATTTATTTTTTTAGAACTGTCTAAAATTTTTAATGTTAATATTCGGTTATTTTTCGTGGAATTTTATTTATAAATAGGTTAAACTCCTAAGTTATTTCTTCAAGAAAAACTGATGAGCAAAATGAAAAATATTTACGATGTTATTTTAATTGGAGCCGGATCCGCTGGTTTGTTTGCAGCGAATCGTCTGGCAGGGAGCGGATTAAAGGTGCTGGTCATTGACAGGGGCGACGAGCCGGAGAAGCGTAAAGATATGAATTTTGGGATCGGGGGCGCCGGCACATTTTCCGACGGCAAGCTGAATTTAAGTCACCGAATCGGTGGCGATCCGTCAAGTTTTGGAAGGAGTGCATCGGAAGTAGAAGAATATATTGAATTGGTTGATGATATTTTTACCGAAATAGGGGTCGTGGGCGGATATACCGGGACAAATGATAAATCTTTCCAGGAATTGATGCGGAAAGCTCATGCGGTAGGTGTTGACTTTATTTATGCCAAACAGCGCCACATCGGCACAGACCGCCTGCATGTTGTCACTAATCGCTTCTATCAACGGCTGGTTAAAAAAGGAATTTCGTTTCGTGTTAATACACGCATTCGGTCAATTGATTATAGAGACAACCTCTTCGTTTTATCTAACGAAGATGAACAGTTCCTGACACAGTCGATTATTGCTGCTCCGGGCCGAGCCGGGGCATACTGGTTACGCGAGCAGGCTAAAAAGCTGAGTATAAAAAATATGTACGGACCAATCGATGTCGGAGTGCGCGTTGAGTTTCCGGCTGATATATACAGCGAAATTGCAAAAATCATGTATGACGCTAAATTTCGGTTATATACAAAGTCCTACGACGACCTTGTGCGAACATTCTGTACCAATCCCAATGGATATATTGTTAAGGAAGAGTTTGATGATTTCGTTCTCGTAAACGGACACGCCAAATGGAATTCTAAAACGAACAACACGAATTTTGCGCTGCTATCCAGAGTCACTCTGACTGACCCGGTGGAAGACACAACGAAATATGGACGGGATATTGCCCGCCTGGCAACGACTATCGGCGGAGGAAAACCGATTCTTCAGCGCTTGACGGATTTTGTTTCCGGACGCCGTTCAACCTGGGATCGAATTGCCAAATCGGCTGTTACTCCGACATTGACCGATGTTACGCCCGGTGATATTGCCATGGCATTTCCTCAGCGTATTGTCACCAATCTGATGGAAGGATTGAGCGTATTAAACCAGATCATCTCAGGGCTTCAATCGAACAGTACGTTGCTATATGCCCCCGAGATAAAATTTTATGACACAAAATATACTGTGACGCCCAACCTCGAGACGAATGTTAAAAATTTCTTTGTGGCGGGTGATGCAAGCGGACACAGCCGTGGTATTATTTATTCGGCGGTGACCGGTATTTTTGCGGCAGAAGGGGTTTTAAAGAATCTTGGTAAATGTTAACTGAGGAAAAGATGGCTGAGTTATTGACAGAGCAAAAATCGAAGCGGTTGGTTTCACTGGATGTGTTTCGCGGGGCAACCATTGCTTTTATGATTACAGTAAACAATCCCGGCAGCTGGAGTCATATTTACGCTCCGCTCGGTCATGCAAAATGGTTTGGATGTACTCCCACGGATCTGGTTTTCCCATTCTTCCTTTTTATTGTCGGTGTTGCCATGTGGTTTGCCTTTGCCAAGTTTGATCACAAACTCACCCCGGAAGCGGGCAAAAAGATTCTGAAGCGTACGCTTCTGATTTTTCTTATCGGTCTTGTTTTGAATATGCTCCGACCTGCGGATAGTTTTGTGGAAATTTTTACAAAGTGGAGAATTCTTGGTGTTCTTCAGCGGATTGCATTATGCTACGGAATCGCCTCAGTGCTTGTTCTTACACTGGAAAAAAAGAAAGTCGCCTGGATTTCCGGTATTATGTTGGTTTTTTACTGGCTTCTACTGGCGGCAAGCGGCGGTTTTGAAATTGAAAACACCCTGGCTCGTCGTTTTGATCTGTGGATAATGGGAGCAAATCACGTGTACCACGGGTACGGCATGCCTTTTGACCCGGAAGGGCTTCTCAGTACGATTCCGGCAATCGTTACTGTTATTCTCGGCTATTTTACAGGCAGTATGATCAGATCCGAACCGGACCAGAAAAAAGTTGTAAAGAAACTGATTGGAAGAGGTATCGTGTTTGCATTGGGCGGTTTGTTATGGGGTCTGTTCTTTCCCATTGGCAAGCCCATCTGGACAAGTTCTTACGTTCTGTATTCCGGTGGTCTGGCAATGCTCTGTCTGGGTATCGCTATTCTGTTTATTGACGTATTTGGCTACAAAAAATGGGCGAAACCATTTGTTGTATTTGGCGCCAACCCCCTGTTCATTTTCGTGCTTTCCGGGCTGGTTGCAAAAACAATGGTGTACCTGGCGCGCTGGCATGATGCAACCGGCAAGCTGATTACTCTAAAAGCCTGGCTATACACGAGTATTTTTGTTCCTCTCACCGGAGGCAGTCAGATTAACGGCTCGCTGCTATTTGCGCTTACATTGATCGCCATGTACTGGTTGATTGCAGATATTTTATATAAGAAGAGAATTTTTATTAAAATATAATTTAAAGAATAGAGGAAAAGATATTAGAAGTAAAAAATGTTCTCCGGGCACTGAATCTATTCAGAAAATTATCCTGTCATCACAAACACGCGATGAAAAGCTGTTGAATATTTGTCAATTATTAAAGGATGCGGTGCTCTACTACGACTGGGTAGGGTTTTACATGGCTGAACAAAGTAAACAGGAATTGGTTCTCGGTCCTTATGTTGGAGCGCCAACCGAGCATACCCGTATTCCGTATGGAAAAGGGATTTGCGGTCAGGCAGCTGATAAACGGGACACTATTATCGTTCAGGATATATCCGGTCAAACGAACTATTTGTCATGCAGCATTGACGTGCGCTCGGAAATTGTGGTTCCGGTATTTAAAGATGGTCGATTTGTCGCTGAATTGGATATAGATTCGCATGAACTCAATCAATTTAGCGAGAAGGATAAAAAATATCTGGAGCTGGTTTGCCAGCGTGTTTCCGTGCTTTTTTGAAATCCATTAATTCTTGAAACAATTTGATTTAATAGGTGTTATACTGATAGAATTTTTGCAAATTTAGATACGTTTTAAATGTTAAGCCGATATACTCAATGAAGATTCGAAAAATGAGCAAAGGAATGTAACCGTGAAGATGAGATTTCGTTGGATAACTGTTCCGGGAACGGTAATACTTCTGATAATAGTATTGTTAACTATTTCACCGTTTGGAAGAAAGATATCTGCGTCTGGCAGTGATCTGTTTCTGAAAATAAAGGTGTTGAATGATATTATCAGCATTATCAATGATTATTATGTTGAAGTCCCGGATTGGGATGAAGTTATGGAGGGAGCTTACAGCGGTCTTCTGGAAAATCTCGATCCGCACTCATTTTACATTGAGAAAAAACAGCTGTCAAATATCAATGAGGAATTTACCGGAAAATTTGAAGGTATCGGAATTGAGTTTGACGTATTGGATGGATACATCACAGTCATTTCACCAGTGGCAGGAGCGCCGGCGGAAAAAGCCGGTTTGATGGTTGGCGACAAGATTGTAAAGATTGAAGGTGAATCATCCTATAAAATTAAACGTGAAAATGTCTCTAAAAAATTACGTGGTCCGAAAGGATCATCTGTCACGGTTACAATTCGCCGGCAGGGCGCCGAAGATTTTGATGTGACAATTATCAGGGACGAGATTCCATTGTACAGCGTCTCAGCTGCGTTTCTAATGGATGATAGCGCGGGATATATTTTTGTAAACCGATTCAGTGGAACAACGGCAGAAGAAATACGCGATGCAATGAAACGGCTCAGCGATGAAGGGATGAAACAACTTGTTCTTGATCTGCGGGGTAATAGTGGTGGTCTGATGGACCAGGCGGTTGAGATTGCCGATATGTTTATTGACGGAAGACAGATGATTGTTTATACAAAAGGCAGAATCCGGGGCGCCAATGAGGAGTTTTATTCCGGTCGATTCAATGGTTTTGGTAAACTTCCCCTTGTAATTTTGATCAACCGAGGCTCTGCCAGCGCCAGCGAAATTGTTGCCGGTGCGGTTCAGGATCATGATCGCGGACTGGTTGTTGGTGAAACAAGCTTTGGCAAGGGTTTGGTTCAACGGCAATATCCTTTGAGAGACGGTTCCGCTATTCGTATGACAGTTGCCCGCTATTATACTCCCAGTGGCAGGTTGATTCAGAGACCATACGATGGTACAATGGCAGATTACTTCGAAGGATTTGTAGAAGAAAACAGGGATTCATTACTAGCAGCAGAAGACTCCGCTAAGGTTCGTCCTCAATATCAGACTAAAAAAGGACGAGTTGTTTACGGCGGCGGCGGAATATCACCGGATTATTATGTCAAATTCGAGAGAGATCTATCCAGGGATACATACAAGCTGTTGCGCCATCCGTCACTAGTGCTGTTTGATTATACAAGTCGTACATCTGAAAAATATGAACGGTACAGAAACAGGAAAGAGAAATTTTTCGAAAAGGTGGAAATTAGCGACGGTGACTTTGAATCTTTCCTTGAAGCAATTCAGGATAAAGAAATTGACGTAAGCATCGAAAAGTTGAAAAAAGATTCGGATTATCTTAAGCTGTTAATGAAAGCAGAACTTGCCCGGGAATTCTGGGGATATGACGAATACTACAAAGTTATACGTCAATATGACAACCAGGTGCAGGCGGCCATGCAATACCTTCGTGAGGCAAGCACAATGATTGGAGTTGCAAATAAATAAAACATCTCTCCCGTCGATAATAATGTTGACTTTTTTAAAATATTGGCTTAAAATTATCAGCAATTTAACAAATTTGAGAATAACAGAATGGAGGATAATATCTAATGTTAATTGAGCTTTTCAACCAAGGTGGACCTTTTATGTGGCCGATTCTGATCCTGTTTGTTTTTGGACTAATGATTTGTTTGGAAAGGGTATACACATTAGCAAAAGCATCTCTGGCTACGAGTCGCTTTATCCCGAAATTAAACAAAGCGTTGAAAGAAGATGGCGTGGATGCCGCAATGAATGTATGTAAAGAAACACCCGGCCCGATTCCGGAAATTTTTCATGCAGGATTATCTCGTGTTGAGCAGGGTATTGAAGTAGTGGAAAAATCGATCGAAAATGCCGGTTCCGTCGAAATGGCATTCCTTGAAAAAGGTATGATCTGGCTGGCAACCGTTATCACCGTAGCGCCGATGCTTGGATTTGCCGGTACTGTTTCCGGTATGGTTAAAGCGTTTCAGGATATCGCCGCAGCCAACAATATTTCTCCGGCTGTCGTCGCATCCGGTATTTCCGAAGCGCTCCTGACCACCTTGTTTGGTCTGATTGTCGGTATTACTATTCAGATTCTCTACAACCTTTTTACTGCCCGCGTTGACGGTATTATTGTAGATATGGAAGAGAGTTCCATCAACTTAATAGACACGATCGCAAGTGAAGAATATAAGAAAAAATAAGAGCTACAGATGAGCTTACTAAAGAAAAAAGGCATACGTGATGCTGAAATGCCGTCGGGTTCGATGGCGGATATAGCCTTTTTGATCCTTATCTTCTTTATGGTTGCTACAACCATCGACTTGGATAAAGGTATCGGTATCGTTCTTCCCGCCGAAGGCGGAGAGATCGAAATGTCCAGTAAAAATATTACCAATATCCTGATCGACGCACGGGGAACGGTCTTGATGGACGATAAAGAAGTGGACATCAAAGAGATTAAAGGTATGGTTGAAACCATTCAGCTCCAAAACCCCAAAATGGTTTTTTCAGTTAAATCACATCCTCGCACAAAATATAAAGTCTATATTGAGGTTCTGGATCAGTTAAAACAGGCGAACACCCGTGTGATATCTATTGCAGAATAAGGAGTAAAGGATGGAATTCAAGAAAAAAACCAAAATGAAAATTTCGATTCCTACGACTGCGATGCCAGATATCATTTTCATGCTGATCTTTTTCTTCATGGTTTCTTCAGTACTTAGAACGCATGAAGGTTTGAATATTATCATGCCCAAGGCAAAACAGATCGAGAAGCTGGAATCGAGAGTTCACGTGACCTATATATGGGTTTCCAAAGAGGGGTTGGTCTCAATTGACGACAAACTATATCAGGTGCAAAGTATCCGGAATATCATGTATGAAAAAAGAACCGCCGATCCTCAGCTAATTGTATCGATCCGGTCCGATGAACTGGTGCATATGGATTTGATAAGTAAAATCCATAAGGAACTGCGACTGGCGGACGCATTGGCTGTGAATTATTCTACAAGAGCAATTTAAGGAATAAAAATGATTCTAAGACAAAACCCTGAAGTAAGTCTTAAATTAAAATATCCGCTGGTACTAAGAGTAAGTCTGGTTTTTACGTTGATAGCGATGATTGTTATGTTTTCTTCCGTACCCAGATCGGGAGGCGGGGATCGAACTCAAACGGAGATCCGAATAGAAATTGAAACAATTGATATTCCGGTAATTGAACAAAAGATCGAAGCGGCAAAACCACCGTCAAGACCGTCTATTCCCATTGAAGTGGAGGACGATGATCTGCTGGATGATGTTACGATTGAAATGAGTACCGATATATCCAGCTACGAAGCATGGGACGCGCCGCCGCCACCGCCGGAGGGAGATGATGGACCGCGTGTGAGGTTTATTCCTTATGATGAAGCCCCGAAGCCCATAGGCGGATTCGCCGCTATTCAGAGAAATGTTGTCTATCCTGAGATTGCCCAGGAAGCTGGAATCGAAGGCACTGTAGTCATACAGGCATTCGTAAATGAATTTGGTATAGTGACAGATTGTTTGATTCTAAAAGGCGTTCCGAATACCGGTCTGGACGAAGCCGCTGTTGATGCAATTAAAAAGACCAGGTTCAAACCGGCAAAGCAGCGCGACAGAAACGTCGGCGTATATATTTCTATCCCTGTTATTTTCAAGCTGCAATCGAATTAATTATTTGTTACGAGTGTAAATACGGAGGACCGGTGCATTAACGGGTAAATAAACCGTAAAAGCCATTTAAGGAATTCACTTGATTCCTAAAAAAACCCTCGAAGTAAATCTGAAATTAAAATATCCTCTGGTACTAAAAGCCGGTCTGGTTTTTACCTTATTAGACGAAAAATGCGAATTAAAGAAAAAAAGTTATCCAGATTCTTTATATCTCCCTTTTGGGTATGTTATACAGTTAGGCTATCATGTATTTAGTACTTTTTCTTTGCAATTAAATGAATAGATTGTAATCTTTGGTATGATATGAAGAAACTATATAATTACTTGTTGGACACAAAGGGGGAAAACAAATGAAGCTATCATCAGAATTTGCAGTAGTCATAGTAGTGAGTGCCCTCGTGTCGGGTTGCGGGGATTCTCCCGCACCGCAGCCGACAAGATTGGGCAGGCCAAAAGCTCCATCCACAGCGGAAGCGCAATCTGACACTGTTTCTCTGCAGACCAAGTCTGACGTTCTGCCTGGCATCCAAGCATTCTTGGCAAAACATAAGGAGTTTGGATTGCCAAGCAGAACGCAATCTGTGCCCAACTGGGCACAGGGGAAGAGACAACGTGTTCAGTTTAAGACTGGTCGCAACCTTCTGTTCTATTTGAAGAATGGAAAGGTTGTAACCGTGTATGAAGATACAAAAACTGGAAGTCGCAAGAAAGTTTGGGGATCACAAGGTGGCAGTGCAGAATATGCCAAAGACATATCAAGACCTGCTACAGGTGCAATACCAAACTACACTATAATCAGTGCCATCAACCTGCTTGCCGGTGGCAAGCATGCTGATGTTTTGATCCCCAGCCTTTCCAGCACTACTCCGCGTGAAATGCGAAGTAAGGTTGCTTTTGCAATACTGAAAAAAGAAGGATTGAAGTCCCTTGGAATGTATTCTACACAAGAGGCCTACAAGGCAGACTATTCCTCCTCGTATGCAAAGCAACATCCCAGCGCGAGCAAAGGACGGCTTGGGTCAATTTCAATGGAAGGACAGTTTAACGACTGAAAGAGTGTCCAACAACCGCTTCACAGTTTTCTCATTCCGCGCGCGGAATGAGAAAACTGTGAAGCGAAGCGTTATACGCTCAACAATAAAAGGGACATAAAATGAGAAAGTTATTTAAGAAAGCAAGACCATTTAAGTCTGTGCTATCATTGAAAGTTGATTTTTCTTCTGATATGCAAAAGAACTATGGAGAACTTGAATCTGGTCAATCATATCATTTGGGAAGGCGTGAACAAATGATTACATATGACGAGATTAAAGATTTTCAATAGAAATGGTCGAAATAGATTTAAAGAAAAATTTAGAAAAAATAACTGACTATCAAATTCCAAGTATAAATGTTGTTAATGAGTATTCTGGAAGTATTGAACTTGTTCTTACGATTGTATTCGGAACATTCAGCGTTTTAAGTGGCGTTAAAGGATTATATGACAGTATAACGCTCATTAAAAATCAAAGCAGAAAATTTATTGCCCGGAAATTAAGGAGCAAATATGGAGTAGATTTTAATGTTGATACAAATGTTGAGTATCCAACTATTGAGAGATTTTATCCAGAAGATTTATTTTTTCATTTTGGTAAACGAGGCATCCTACCATTTCCAATAGCCACAAGTGAAAATCATCGGTCAAGAAGAGATGGCTTTTTTTATTATCTACTCATATCAAATATTGTTTTGTTAATAATACTTGGTTTTATGGTTTATAAAGCAGTCATTCAACAATTTGGATGGTAAATTATTATTTAATAGCGTATAACAAAGCCAATCAAGCCGACCGCTTCGCTGGATTTGGCTAATGCGCAGTTTTGGCGGTTACATTGTTCGTTAAATCCGCCAAAAATACGGCGGGCTGATGCATTAGCTGGTAAACAAACTTCAAAAGTAATTATGTTCTGCAATTAGAATTATTTAAAAGGGGCGGTAAGCGCTCCTTTTTGATATATAAGAAATACGGCGATGTATTTTACTATCCCGGATAATAAGATAAGGTAATAAGATGGGGATGGTTAAAACCTTCCGGCATGAATATAAACGCATAGTCGACACCGAGCCGGTTAATACGGATACCAAAACCAAGCGCTCCCCGGTTTACTGATCCGATATGTTCGAAGCCGCCCCGCAATGTAAGCAAATCACGGTAACATATTTCGGCGCCAATCTGGGCTTTTGCATCACCGGTGATTAAATTGGAACCAAAATTCAATCCGATTGAGCTGTTGAAGGAATCGCCTACAAAAAGTTCCGGTCGTACAATGCCGATAGTAAGTGTCACAGGCAGACGATTGTTATCGTTAGCTACATCCAGAAACCCCATATTTTGTAGAGAGAATGTCACATCCAACATACTTGGTGCATTCCAGCGCCCTGCCAGATCAAAAGCGACGCCCTTACCGGTATGTGTATAAAGATGTTCATACAAATATTTTACCGTGCCGCCGATGTCAATTATTTTTATAGGTGACCAACAATATCCCGCTGCTATAGCCATGTATTGAGGCTCTATATTTGCCGCTGGTTCATCGGTGGGATAGTCGCGAACCTCGACTCCCGGAATGCGCACATAATTCAAGCCGAATCCCAGTGAAGAGTTTTTGAGTGGAATTGATAAAGCCATTGCATCAATGCTGACGTCAGCAACCCAGAAGTGGTGAGACAGGGCAAGAGCGGTTTGTTCCGAACGAATACCAACCGGGTTTTCAAATATTGCCAACGGAGATTGACCGGCTTGAGAAAATACTGTCATAGTTGCTGCCGATTGGGCGGAGGATGGTATTTTTAAAAATGCCATACCGGTATTCTGAATTTCGGCGTTTGCCGTGCTGAGTATAAGCAGAATTCCTGAGATGGCGACGTTTATTTTATTCATTTTATTTACCTAAAATTTGAATTCCCAGGAAAATACATGGGTGCTGCCTTCACCGGCTAAACCGATAAGGGCGCTGTAGTCAATGTGAGTGTTAATGTTTTTTATGAAACCATACGCCAGTCCGGCCCCGAATGTCGGGTGAATATTATCCATTCCCATACGAATGTAAAGGATGTCGCTGACCAGGTATTCTCCGCCAAAGTGTACGCGGTTATCATTTTTGTCGGAAATTTCCACATCCCCGCTAAAAGTAAACGCATTGTTTTGTTTGTATGCTAGACCGATTTTCAAGATTTGAGGAAACACGTCGGTGTAATTTCCACCTTTTTCGCTAAATAATTCTTGAGTATTCCAGTTATAACTGGCGCCGATATCTTTTAGTTGAACGCCAACAATAACCCGATCAAATGGTTTTATCATAACACCGATGTCAAACCCCAGCCCACTGCCGGTTATTCCCAACATGTTGTGACTGAGTATTTTAAAGTTCAGTCCCACCGAAAAACGACGGTGAAAGGCATTGGAAAATGAAAGTATAATCGCGTTTTCCCCGGTTTCGTAAACTTCGTCGGGCTCACCGGAAAAATTGCGGCCCTGGATGTCGCTGACGCCGGCATGCATCCATGCTATTGAAATTCCGGCGCTGGGTTTTAGCGGCAGGGCGATCCCGACATAATGCAGCTGACGATCAAGGCTTAGAAAATAATAGGTAAGTGATAAATGACGCTCGGACAGGTATGATAATCCGGCGGGATTGTAATATGCCGCAAATCCGTTTTCGCTGTCGGCAACACCGGAGTTGCCCATTCCCAGCGCTCGCGCGCCAAGCCCCATACGTAAATACGAGCCCCCATATCCGGCATTGTCACCGGTAGAGGCTAATGCCAATGAAAGGAATGTAATCAGAATCAATATTATAAATTTTAATGTTTTCATAGATTATTATTTGACAATAATCAGTTTTGTCCAGTAAGATTTCTCTTTATCATCGTCTTTTTTGGTCAATTTACAAAAGTAGGTGCCGTTTGCCACCAGGTCTCCGGCTCTGTTCCGTCCATTCCACGTGATGCTGTTGTCGCCGATATGGATGATATGATAATGTTCGCTCTCATACACAAGATCCATAGCAAAATCATATATTTCAAGAGACACGGTTGCCGAATTTTCCAGGTAATATTGTACTCTGACATGACCATCGCCATTAAGAACATTATGAATGGATGGAGCAAATGGATTTGGATAAGCGTAAATTGCCGGTTGACTTGGTAAAGATGTGGACAGAAACTTACGATAAATTTTCCATTGGATTGTATCGACTGCTGTTTTTGCGATACCGTCGGATGTTCCAAGCCACAAATATGTTGTATCTTCATCTTCAAGAGAATCAACGCCGGCAGCGTAAACATCGTGTGAAAATATGTAGCTGTTGCTTTTCTCGTCAACCATCGGCTTGTATAGCGCCCAGTTGTCCCCGTCAATAGATTTGAAAAGCCCCTGTTCTGTACAGGCGTAAACGATTGAATCTTTAAATGCAAAATTATAGATACGTTCGCCAACCAATGTGCGGGACCAGGTTAAACCGCCATCAGTGGTTTTACAGGCTGCCCGTGTTTCTCCGGCGCCTTCGGCGGTCAGGGCGGCTACCCAGATGGTTTCATCACCCCGCCAGAGTTGTCTGCCCAGCGCAATTATGAAATTTCCGGCAAGATTTGAATTCTGAGCATTATAATGTCGCCAGCGGATACAGTCATCAGATTCGACTAATCCCAGGTTTACACCGTTAGCGGTGCCGGCCCAGACAGTGTCGCCATAGGCAAGCACACCGAAACCTTTATGGTTATGATTTCCCTCCGGCGGATCACGGGGGTTGATCTCGTAGTCTATTTCTTCGCCGCAAATGAACATGTCATTATCATCACCGGGAAGGGGAAGGCGTTCCCAGGTGGCGCCATAATTCCGGCTGCGGCGTAATCCGCCGGCCCAGCTGGTGATATATATAAAAATGGAATCGTCGTCAATTCTACAGAGAGAAATATCCCATGTCGTGTTGTTTACCGGAGTAACGACCGGAAGAAATTCAATAGTATCGCCGCCCCAGACTTCGTAATCATCATCTGATTCGTCGATTGGCTGCGGAACAAATGTCCATGTTTCTCCGTAATCTTTGGAATATGCCAACCCGCCGCCGGTTTGTTGTGAACCTAAAACTGTGGTGGAATCAAAAACGCCGGCTACCCATATTATCGAATCAAGTGTGGCAAGCGCGGAAATTCCACCCCGGGGCATATTAGAGTCGCCAACATAGTAACTGGAGAACGATTTACCGAAATCAGTTGTTTTGCTGAGACCGCCACCTGTCGCGAACCATGTAATGGTTGTATCTTCCTGCATGGCGATCTGGGTCACACCGTTGCTGGCAAGTCCCTCATAGACATTTTCCGGGTCATCAATCGTAGGTTTGGATAACCGAAAAGCTTGTCCATAGCTAACCGAAACAAGCAGCATAATAATAGATATAAGTATTATCCGTCGTTTGTTCATGGTATTATCGTAAATTCATTATCGCTGACATCAAAGCGGTTAGGATTATCGGGGTCGGATATTCTTACTTTACAGTGACTGGAAGAAGCATAGGGTACCGACCAGTCGTAATAACCGGTGGAGGCGGTAACAGTTGCAATATTTTGATAACTGGGTGTTGTTGCATTGTTGTTAGTCGTATATTCCAGTTTAACATTACTAATATAGGCGCTTTTCCATTCGATCCGGTAAGTGTGAGTTGTATATAATGTATCGGAATAATTAGGTGAAAGCAGAGTAATACCGGGGTTTGTTATATTTGCTTTTAATGTATCGCTGGTAGCGCCGTGAATGTCTTTTGCAACGAAGTAAAAGATGTATAATCCCTGTAATTTACTATTGGGATTTGATGGTTGATAAACAGTATACACTCCGTCGTTTGCGTATTGATCGCCGTAATCACCGGCTGGCCCTGTATCGCTCAGATAGAAAGAAGGGTCTGATATAAATTCACCGTCCGGTCGTAAAACGGAATATGTTGCTGAAGCGATGTCTTGAGAACCTTGCTGGTCTGTAATCCTCAATTTAAAAATCAGTGTATCTCCTTTTTCAAAGCTGTCGGACACAGACAATGGAAATATTTCCGGCGGGCTGTTCGGAGCGACCCGCTCCGATTCGGTTTCGATATCGCTGGAATTTCCGTCACAGTCAAAAGCTTGAACGGTGATCCGGTAATAGCCATCATTATCCGCAAGTGTTGTGGAATCGACGAGATATGAGAACACGTCATCCCGGTTGATAATATCCAGAGGCGGACCAACGTCTACCAATTGTCCGGTAAGAAACAGGGGCTCCTCCACCGAATTAACTGAATCTTTGCGATATAGATAAAACACCACCGAATCAATTGTTTCCCATCCTTGGGGATCGGTGACTTCGGATGAAATAAACAATGATTTGTTCAATTGGGAATAATGTAATGTTACATTTTCGATGACCGGATTGGAAGACGGCGCCGTCTTCTGCCCATTGTTGATACAGGACACCATTATCATAAACAGGATCGATAATATATACAAAAATTTTTTCATGTTATCTTACTGCCAGTGCTGCCCATTCGTCTTGAAACATCTCATCGTCTAAAATCAAGCCGTAATTTAGTACATTCATCTTAAATATGTCATATTCATCTTTTAAAATGCCGCTAAAAATACAGGGAGGTATTTTGCCGCGGCTATGTATATTAGCAAGAAGAGCTAAATTAGGATTCCTTTCAATATTGCTAAGTATTAGGTCGATGTTAAAATCACTATGTCGTGTGATATCGCCAATCGTTAGGCTATAACGGTCATGAATATGATTTAGTTCCATGTGCTCTCGGAAATTGTCCTCGACAAACGGATCAATGTCCCATGCCTGTACGAATTGGGCGCCGATCTTCAACGCGGCAATTGTAAGAATACCGGTTCCGCAGCCGGCGTCCAGAACTGTCATGCCGGGTTTAAGGTGTTTTTCCATCAGGAGCAGCGCCATTTGTGTTGTTGGATGGGTTCCGGTGCCAAATGCCATTCCCGGTTTAATAGCAATTCGGACCGCTTCGGAGCCTCCATATGTTTTCCAGTAAGGATATATCGCAATATTCGGACTGAGTTGAATAGGTTGGAAATATTCCTGCCAGTTTAGATGCCAGTCCTGGTTGGTGATGATTTCCGTTTCGTGAGGCGATGGAGATCCGGGGAATAATTCTGTTATTTCCCGCATTTTTTTTGCGATTATCTCAGATTCGGAAAGATTGAAAAATGCGTCAAAGCTTTTTTCCTGTTCGATCATACCAAGGCAGGACAAACCACTGATCAAAGCCATCAGGGATTCGTGGTCATAATCGCCTTTTTGGAAATGATATTTCAGCCATTTATCGGGCGTACGGTTCATTGTGTACCTATGCTTGAAGTATAGATATAATCATACAATACCTGTCCGACTACGAGCAGACTACGGGGACTGCATTTGTCGGGCGTATCCATTGTCGTATGCCAGAAATTCTGATAGCGGTTCGGATATTCGAAATCGATGAGATCGACCGAGGGAATACCGGCATGCCGGATTAACATAACGTGGTCATCATGAATATAGCCACCGAACCGATGCTGAAATTCCGTAAAGTTTCGTTTTTTTGCAATGTTCCACAATTGTTTTATCAGCCCGGGATGGCTTTGGTAGGATGTTCGCTCGATGGGAATGGTCAGCTCCTTATCGCCGATCATATCGATAATGATTGCTTCGGTTGGTTTGGGAATTGGTAAATGTTTTGCAAAATACTCGGATCCCATACAGTAGTATTCTAGTGATCCGGAGTAACCATAATCTTCACCGTCAAACAACACCAGATAGACTGTTCTGCTCGGACGTTGCCGGGATAAATGTTCCGCCAGATGCATCAGCACGGCAATCCCGCTGGCGCCGTCGTTGGCTCCTAGAATCGGTTGTTTGCGTTTCTGAATGTCCGGATCGAGATCGGCGCGTGGGCGCGTATCCCAGTGAGCGCCGATCAATAATGGATTTCCGGCGTCGAGATGAAATCCTGCAATAATATTGGTCAATGTGAACGTGACATTATCTTGCGGAATATCCTGTTCAAAAGTTTGTTGGATAATTGTGTCCGATAAAGGCGAGAAAAAGGCTGTGTAATAGACAATTGCTTTGGAATGTCCCGGCGATCCCGGATGACGGTAGCCAATATCGCACTGTTCTATTAGATATTGATAAGCTGTGTCTCCATCAAAGGAGTAATATTGACCTCCACAATTGAAGACCAGTAGCAACGGTATAAGAATTATTGAAAAATATTTATACAATTTATCCTCGAATGGCAATATTAATATCAAATCCGCCATTCCGGTTGATCCGTTTGCCGGTTCGACGGTTAAAACTTTCACCGTAGGAATAAAATAATCCCCCGGTGACTTTCTTTGTAAAAGAGTAACTGATGCGAGGCTCGATTTTCCAATTCCGGTTTTCTTGCTGTACGGTGAATTTTGCATCCGCTGTATTTCTGCCGCGGGTCTTTGAAGAACTGTAATCAAAATTCATTGTAAAATTCATGCTGTTTTCCAGCCGTTTATCTTTCAGGAAGGGCAGCGGAATCGTAAAACCACCTTTTTTCTGGTAGTTCAGAGATGCGTTGATATTCTGTTCGTTAGTGATACTTGTGCCGCCGTTCGCCTGGTTATTGATTGTTTTTCCCTGGGTCATGCGGATATTGGAATTGATATTGTTTTTAAACTGCATGGATAAGCCGACAAGAGGTGAAAAATAAAGTTTGTATGAGGAATTTTGTTTTTCACCATTTCGGTAAACTACCGCTTCCTTGCCAGAGAAGCCGTGGTCGAGAGACAGTTTCTTAAAGAATTTCGATATGAAACCTATTTTTTCAATCTGGGTCCAGTTGAGTGTCCAGCCCGGGAAAGGTATACCGCCTTTGCCGTTTTTATCGAATGTAATATAATCCCGGGTGAGATTATGGCTCTTTTGTCCCTGGGATTCAGCCCAGGACATATTCTGTCCGAAAGACAAAGAAGTGCTGATATTTTTTGTCACTTTAATGCCCGAACGCATGGAGACATCGGAGTTCAAGGCAAGGTTATTGACGTTTAAGCCAACTTCATCTGTCAGAATTTCCAGTCCGGGATCCGAAGACAACCCGGTCCGGTATAATAAACCGGGTGTTCCTACACGACCCAGGTTTCGGTTGTTACGGCTGGTGGAATAGCTGAATTGGATAGGCTGAATTCTATCTAGGGCTTTGTAGAGATACTCCAAAAGCTTGATCTCTTTTTTATTCTCCTCTGTGCTCTTTTCCGGTGTTTCCGGCGTTTCCGTTTGGGATTGTGATGAACGGCTGCGACCTGAACGTCCGGATGATGGACGGCTCGATGATTTTGCGGATTTTGGAGTATAAAAAGATTTCAGGATCAATTTGGGGTCCAGGCTGAATGAACTGGATATCCGCGACTGGTTATTTAATTGATCGACACTTTTAGTGTTGCTGTTTACCGGTTCGCTCCAATTATAACCGGCGTTGTAATTTATACTCGGTGAAAACCAGCTGAATAGTTTGAGTGAAAATGAAGCCGAATAACTTTCGGTAATATTAATTGGAATACCGGGGTTGAGTTCTTTGACGGCTCGCAGTTTATCGTTTCGAAAATCGATCATGCTGTTTTTCATCTTTCGGGAATAATTAACATTCAGGTTGTCGAATATTTTATAAGCGCCTGTGATGGATCGATTCAACCCAAGGGCGTATGTCTCGGTTGCCTGGCTTTTCGAAAGACGCGGGACTTTGATGGATTTACTTTCGGCGGCGTCCATGGAAAAATCCAGGCTGCTGGGTGTATAGTACCATCGGAGATCACCAAGTTTGTCGCCCAGAACCGGAACGTTTTGCATCCATTTAAAGGGCTGAATGTAATTATCGCGGCCAAAGGGGATTTTATATGATACATTACCCTTATAGGTCTGGGATTCTCTGTTTTTGTCCTGAACAGACGAGCTTTTCGACCATTGAGCGTTTAACTGAACGTTGATTTGGTCAATAGTATATTTTGTCAACCAGAAATCGGAGCCCCGTTTACTGAAAGATGTATTCATGCCGTATGATTCCGAGAGATTTAAAATACTGTCCGGGGCGCTGTCTCCTGTAAGAATGTCGGTACCGGGGACATACTTGGGAGCGCTGACTTTGTTGGAGAACGATCCTGAAACCGGCAGTCTTAATCCCCACCCGGCAGGCGTTAATTTATCAAGTGATACGCTACCGCGGGCGGTAATATTGCGACTGGTGTTTAATCCGGAAGGCTGCAGGCTGGGACGCTGTTCAACTGTATGGAAATCGGCATCTTTGCGGTCAACGCCAAGGTCAAATTTCATCAAATCGGCGATAGTAAGCGACATTTTAATCCGGTAAGCCACGCCCGGATCGCGGCGGACTTCGGACAGGCGCAATTCATCAAGCCAGACCTCACCGAAGACAGTGTTGTCATATCGTGGTAATGGCGTGATTTCATCAAAATCATCCAGCGCATATCTCTGGTTAATGACGCCGATCTCTAATTGTTGAACACGGGAAAGCGCCGGAGCGCCGTAAATGATTATTTCCTTGCCGGTGTATTCACCGTTTTTCACTTCCTTATATCGCCGCTGGGCGATCTCTCCTTTATCATCTCGTATAATGCGAAGTTGTTTGGGAGCGTCTTCATTTCCCGGGAATTCGTCTTCGCTGTTGTAACTTTTTAGACTGGTGATAAAATCAAGATCGATTTCCATATAATTCTTTTTGTCCCATTCGGGATAGATGGGTTGCCGGTATTCATAAAACTGGGGATTTTGACCCCCGCGACCAAATCGCACGAAAAATTGAAGCGGGGTTTTTTCGCCCTCGCGGAAATATTTTGTGCGGGTGTGTATGTTATGTCCGTTGATATACAGTTTCATCTTCTTATACGTAATAAAACTTGCCTCTTCACGCAATACTTTTTTAGCCGCCGCTATTTCTCCCGGTTTGATACCCTGGCTTCCATCGAACCACAGCACCAGCGACTGTTCTTTCATACGGATTTCATTGATCCGGTCATACTCACCTTGAACGCCTTTGGGGGCTTTATAAGTATCGGGATTGTCTTCAGAATTGATTACGCTTACCGCAAATGCGCCCTCTTTTTTGATATAATCGCCGCCCTCTTCCGGCGCGACGCCCATTTCTTCCCATTCGTTGCCCACCATTTCGATCTTGGCAATCATAACCGTATCTTGCCGGGCGATGCCGTCCATCCAGAGCCGGCAAGCTTCAATTGTTTGCCAACTAACATCGCCATCGCTGTGGATTTTCTTAAATTCAGAAAGAGGGATGCGGTATAATTTCCATTCGGTCCCGGTCCGTCCGGCGATATATTTATTATCAATTGTTTCGTCCAGTGAAAAATCGATCGTATAGTAATCATCTAAAAGGTCTACTTCATAATTCCGGTTCAAATCTTCCGTATCCGGCATGTATCCGCTGGCATCCTTCTTACTGTTTTCAGTTCCATTAATTTGACGATAGTCTGAAGAACCTTCGCTCCATTTCCAGTTGTCGGAATGGGGATCAGCCGGATCGCGCTTATATTTGATAAGCGTCGAGTCGTCCCAATTCAATTGACCATATTTAGTAATGATAAATTCACTTGTATCGGGAATACCGTCTATACCGGTGTCCTCGCCATCATCCAAAAGGTCGTTTCCAAATTTAAAACCGGCTTCCGCTTTGTCTTCGGTATCCAGCGTTTTATTGGGGATATAGTCTTCGCTGATTTGTCCCAGGTCAACATGAAGTTGTCCGGAGTTTCCCCGAACCCAGATTTCAAGGAATTTAGTCTTGGATTGGTCGTAATAACTGGTAGGGAAATAATAGGTGATCCCGCCCCATGCTTCTTCCTGGGGAATGACGCCGTCTGTCACGGCAATTGACCAATCGGGATCGAGCGCCATAACCATGATTTCGGTGATATTGTTTTGAGCCCGGGTGCTGACCTCTTTATTCGGCCAGATGTTTTTGGTCGCGACGCCGCCAAAGGGATTGTACCAGAACATAAAACCCCGCTGGTTTTCGGATTTGCCGAGCGGTGTTGCTGAGTGCGCCCAGTACCGCTGCATGATCGGAGGCGATGTAATACGCTTGGAGCCCTCAAAATCATCAATGAATCCAACCCCGTTTGGATCGCCGGTATCGTCGTTGCTGATAGTGTTGGAATTGGGGTTCACCCTGGCGATTTCACCCTCGAATGTTATAGTGGAAAGCTTGTCCGTTTCAATTAGCGGCAGCCAGTTTGCCGCCCGGGTCAGAAAGCGCAAATCTTTATTGAAACGCCCGTTCAAGTCCCAGACAAAATTTCGCATCGGTTCATAACCGACATCGACTTTTTCGTCAACAACCGACTTGCTGAAATAGAGAGCCGTACCGCCGATAAATGAATTTTCACCGAAATCGTATTGAGCGCGTGCTCCTAAAATGGTCTTTTTATCCAGCTGGAAAAACTGGTTGCGTTCGTATTTAATATCAAGATTTGCATCCGGGTTCAGGGCGTCCTGGCGAAGAAGCGTGAGGGTTCCGGTGAAATAATCGATGGTGTAATCGACGCCTCGAGTGAGAGTTTCGCTGCCCAGGTTAACAGACTCACTGCCTTCGATAACCATGGGACCGAGATTGATCATTGAACTGCGGTTTTCGTATTTATAAACGATCTTGAATTTTGAATCTGACGTGATATCACTTAAACGGGTTCGGTTACTGTCGTACATTGCGGAACAGTTATACAGATCGCTTAGCTTAGAATTGTACATACCGGATTCATCGTTTTCTTCGTATTGGAAGGGGCGCAGGAATGGAAGCCAGAGCTCGCCCATTTGCAGATTAATGATTGATGGATTATCGAGATCAATAATATCATCCGGGGTCGGATTGCCGTTCTTGTCCTTCAAATCCAGCCCAAATTTTTGCAGGAAGTTGACGCCGTCCTGCGGATCGCGCTCTTCGTCACCGGTTTGACCATGAATGTAAACTACGCTGAGATCAAATCCTTCCGGGTCGATGCCGGAGGCGCCGAGAGAATATATGTTTTTAAATTCCAGATCCCAGCAAGGGTGGCTGGGAATCATTTGCTCCGGCTTGATTAACTTTAAGATAATGTCGGTCGTGTCCGTTAGTGGTCGGTCCCAATCACCGTATTCCTTATTAGAAACAGTGGTCCCGCCAGCGTCAACAACCCTGTAAGTGACGGCGAGTATTTCACTTTCCTGCACCTGGGTTGACAGGCGAATAAATCCAAGATTCAGGTTGGCTATGTATTCCTGATCTAACTCAAGTCTTTTGAATACGCGTTGTTCCATATAAACACTGTCGGCATTTTCAGTATCTCCCGGATCTACATAAGCATATCCATATACACTGCCGGCGGGATTTGTACTAGGAGAAATGGATTTGTACACTTCCAGATCAGCAATAATACGATCGGGGTTATAGGTAAAGCGTCCGTCGTTTTCAAAAAATCCTTCATAGAACGTGCTGCGAAAGTCATAATCGAGGAAGTAATAGAGATTCCGGCGGTAATCATAATCTTTGATAGAGTTGCTGGTTTGTTGAGCGCCGCCGTCAACACTCAATTTTTCTTTCTTGCCCTTTTCCACGCTGGCGATGGCTGTGACGTCAAGCCCGCCCAATTTCATGAGGGCTTTCAATCCGAATAAGCCACTGTTTTTACCGGAGAAGGTTACAAATTGTGTTCCCGGCAAGGACAGGGCGACGTTACCGGCTTCGACTTTTTGAACGATGTCGTCTTCTTCGCCGGTATAGATGATCTTTAATGCGTTTTCGAAATCGAAGTCCCGTTCACTGTCCTGGTCAACCAGAATACTGATTTTGTCACCGATTTTGCCTTCAATGTTGAGCTGCTGTTTCTGATCAACAATAAACGTGGTGGATTGCCCCTCGCGATAACCGCTGGCTACCTGTGACCGTTTCTGGTTCTGCAGGCGACCGTTGATGTTGACATTTCCCGAGACCCTCAATGATACTCGTTGTCCGGCAATATCCGCTCCGATCAGTTCGATCTTTTCAGAGCGCACGGCAGATTTTTCTTTTGAAAAATTTTTCCGGCATATGTCGCTTAACTGAGTTTGAAGGTGGTTGCGTGTTTTTAACCTGTAAAATGTTTCCAGTGAGACACCCCGGGGTGACACAATGTACGCTCCTTCAAATTGATCGCTGAAGATAAGATTTTTCCCTGTATAATCGAGGTCCTTCTCGGATTTAACGCCCCTGAAAGTAACATTGAGAAAATTTGCATTTAGCTGTTGATAATTTGGAGACATGAACGACAACCCCCGCGGGCGGTCAAGGCTGATGGAACTTAATCGGTGAGATATCCAATCTACCTGAATAGGAAACACCACTCCCCGCGCTTCAGCAACCTCTTCCTGAGCGTGTAATGAATATAATGATGCCGATAAAATCAGCAGATATATAAATTTCCTGATACGATGCAGTGTCGTCACCCTGTATATTTCGGTTAATATGGTTTATTGTTATTTAAAACAGACGTAACAAATTGTTCGGGTGACACCTCAAATGTTTGGGATTATTGATGAAAGCTGGCGTTGCAGCGATGTGTACAGACGATTGAATGCCTGACCTCTATGGCTGATGACATTCTTTTCGTCGTGGTCAAATTCGGCTAAGGTCTGACCTTTTTCCGGGATGTAAAAGACGGGGTCATACCCGAAACCACCGGAGCCCCGGCGTTCAGTAAGGATCATTCCCTCAATGGCACCTTCTTCGGCAATTACCATGTCGGGTTGATAAAATACAGCGACCGTCCGAAATCGCGCTGTCCGTTTTTCTTCCGGGAAGGGCAGAATTTCCCGGATGAGTTTTTCAACATTGTCGTCATAACTGGCGTTTTCTCCCGCAAATCGTGAAGAATAAACTCCCGGTTTACCGCCTAAGGCGTCAACCTCGAGACCGGTGTCATCGGAAATAGTGGGCAATCCTGTGAATTCTGCTAACATTGACGCTTTTTTTAATGCGTTGTCGTAAAGGGTGTTCCCATCTTCAATCACTTCAGGGGCATTGGGGAATTTGTCGAGTGTAATAAGTTCTATACCCGGTAACTTAAAGATGTTACGGATTTCTTTAATCTTATCTTGATTGTTTGACGAAATAAGTATTTTCACGGCTTTAATGGAAAGTTGAAATAATCGTTCGATCAAAAATGCCAAAAATGTTAGAGAAAAATCCCGTCAATGTCAAGCGAATTGACGTGATCTTCTGACGGAAATCACAGATATTTAAATTTATCCCGCATTTTGAACGCAATATCTGTAAAGGCATTGATAAAATGCACATCTGGACTGCCTGCCCCAGCGGGGATTCCGTAAGGTAGGGATGTCGTTCCCAGGGGACGGTAGATCAGCCAGAATTCCCCCCAGGGAGGGGTGGAGATAGGAACCATCCCGATGGATCGGGATAAAGGCGGGGGGCTTCATTTCTACACTGTGATCAGTAAATTAACGGTGTCGTATTGATACCGCTCCGGCAGTTTCTATGTCTTGTTTGGTAACTTCACCATAATAAACGATGGAAGACGCCCCGGAAGCAGTTCCGGATAATTTTCCTCCGTTCATGGTGAGTTCGACCCGGCTGGCTCCGGATAAATGCAGGGTTGCATTGACAATCTTTGAGTGCCGGAGATTGACGTGAGAAGCGCCGTCACAAACCATATCCAGATCATTAATGGAAGAATTTCGGCCTTTTATTTCAGCGGCTCCGGTGGTTTTTATATTGATATGATCGCAGCTAAAGTCTTCGAATGAGATGGAAGCTCCTTCAATGATTTCAATTGATTCCAGTTGAGGCATTATTATCTCGGCGCGAAATATACGGCGGCGGGAATGCCATTTTGTATTGCTGTCGATGATTAATTCTTTAGAACAGTAGTCAACCGATATCCGGTCAGAAAGCTCTTCGGGATAATATAAGATTACCGAATAATCGTCTCCCTGTTTAATATCAATACTCCAGAGTCCATAGACTTTTAGGGAATTAAAGTCCTCGTAGGAAAATTTTTGTTGTACAAATTCATCATCGGAAAATGCGGACGCTTTATAGGAGGCATTATAGAGTATTATTCTGGTTGTAATAATCATTCCGGTGAGGAATACCACAATAATGATCAGGGTAATGAGTAAAATTTTGTTGCTGGTTTTCATATGTGTCTCCAGTCTGTTATTGATTGTTGTAAAACGTTTTTAATTCATTAAAATCGATATTTAATAAATCCATCATTTTAAACACCTGGGGCAGTTGGGTATTAATGAATTCTTTCCGTTTTAGTGTTCTGGTGATTTCTTTGGCGTCGTCAGAAATAAAATAGCCGATACCCCTGCGGTTATATATAATGCCTTTTTCCTGAAGATACGCATAGGTCCGCATAACGGTATTGGGATTTACTTCTATAGTTACCGCCATTTCGCGAACCGATGGGATTTTCTCTTCTTTTGTCCAATCCCCGGACAGTATGTTTTCGCAAATGAGATCCGCGATTTGGAGATAGATAGCCTGGTCTTTCTGAAATTCCATATTAAACCTCCGTTTCGCCAAGCCGCATGTAACTCAAAATCCAGAAATATGGAGCCAAGCAAATCCAGAATAAATACTTGAATATTCTAGCAAGATTGTTACCGAGGTGTTCAAAAGAGACCATATCGTTAAACATAAATTCATCGATAAATCTCATGCCGTGGAAACAATCCCGGTAAATAAAACGCACTACCAGGAAAGCAAATATAGTCAATACAAAGGTAATTGCGAACTGGGAAAAGAGTGTTTTCATAAATGGATGTTTCTTGAAATACAACCCACCGAAGAGGAACATTGACTGTGTCACGAGATATATGGCGACACTGAGTAGAATCTCTCTGTTGAAAGGGTTGAACGCCGGAAAACTCCAGTCGGTGAATATCGCAGCAATACCGGAAGATGTGACTGTCAGGAGATAATAGAGTAAAATGCTTGCAGGCACATAGCCGATTGTTGTCAGAAGTAGTTTGCTGACCATTTTTTCAAAAATAGAGGCGGGTAACATAAAAAATGAAGTGTTCTTCTGGGAATGATGAATTTCAGAAAATGCCGAGCTGCTTAGTATAAAACCGCCAATAAACAGAAGCGCCGGATAGAAACCAAGATGAAAATCATGGCTTGCATTGCCCGGGGAAAAGAATATTGACGGCAATGTAATGACGAAGTAAAGAGCCGCGACAGCGCCGGCGCTAACCAGCATCGTACGATAATTTCTCAATAGATCATTTCTAAGAAGCAGGAAAAATCGTTTGGAATTAAAAAAGTGAGTTGTTTTCATTTATGCCTCCCGGGTGAATAGTTCACCCATGCGTTGCTGGTTGTTAATGACGGCGTTGAAAAGTAATTCGATATCCAGATTGCTTTCGGATTCTCCTCGATTTTCATCGATGACAACATATCCGCCAAGGGTTTTCTCGGAGTATAAGGCATCATCTTTGCCCGGTTCGGTCTTTTGCAATCTTACCGCAAGTTTTCGGGAGATATCGTCGATCGATTGATTGAAAATAACGTTTCCGTCATCCAGTATGATAATAGGGTCGATTAAATTTCCAATATCGCGCACCTGGTGGGTGGAAATGATAATGATTCTGTCTTCGCTCAGTGATGCGGCAAGCAGTTTTCGAAACTGGCTTTTGCTGGGAATGTCCAAACCGTTGGTTGGCTCATCCAGAATCAACAGCCTGCAATTTGTAGCCAGTCCGAACGCCACAAGGAATTTTTTCTTCTGCCCATAGGATAGGGATGTCAGCCGGTCATTCCGGGGCAGATCAAAAGTTTTGATATATTGACCGAATGACTGATGATCGAAGTGTGGATAAAAAGGCGCATGTAGTTTTAGATATTCACTGATTTTCAGTGGAGGCGTGTAAATTTCCTCAGGGATAAAGTATATTTCCTGCAACATTTCGGGGATTCGCCCGGATGGTGCAAAAGCAAGCACCGAGCATGTGCCTTTTTGGGGAAACAACAGTCCGCAGATGATTTTTAACAGCGTTGTTTTTCCCGCGCCGTTTTTCCCTAACAGACCGTAAATATTTCCATCGGATATTTTCAGGTTTAGTCCGCTGAAAAGGGGTGGCTTGTTTTTGTAAGCAAAGGTCAAATCTGTCATTTTAATCATTTTTCGCTCCGTTTTAGTGTATTAATTGCCTAATACACTAATAATGTATTGAGGTTTGGATTAAATGTCAAGTGTTTTTTTGAAATCGGGCGGGATTTGTTTCTATTGTGAAAATATCTGGTACAAGATTACTCGTACCAAAACTAGCACCGATCAATTATCCTGAATATTGTGCTTGGATAATTAGGCGCGCCTAATTAAATTAGGGGTGTTTAGTGGTGAGGATGATATGGTAAAGCAATTACTCTCTGAAAGTCAACAGGATTATCTGAAAATTGTACTCGATCTGATCAATGAAAAAAAGGTGGCGAGAACTAAAGAGATTGCGCATCGTAAAGGCGTAAGCATGCCCTCAGTAACAGAGGCAATGCAAAAATTGTCGCAGGAAAATTATGTTCAATATTCTGCCAGGGAATTTATTGAACTGACCCCAAAAGGCGAAGAAGCGGCTCTCAGGCTGACCAGCAAATATGCCTTTTTGAAGCATTTTCTTGTAGATGTGCTCGGCATTCAGGATGAAATCGCCGACAAAGATGCCTGCAAACTCGAACACCATCTCAATAAATCTACACTCGACCGTTTTATTCTGCTCTACCAGTTTCTAACTGAATGTCCGAAAAGCGATAAACGCACGATTAATTTGTTCAAGGAATGCATCAAAGCGGCAGAGGGGGATTTTTTATGTGATTCTGACTGCAAGTCCTGTTTTATTTCAAGCAATTTTCCCCATCGTTTTGGTGAAAAAACAATACATACCTTGTTGTCGAAGCTAAATCGTGGACAAAAAGGACGAGTAATCATGCTGGGTCCGGATTCGGAAATACGGCTTTCACTGATCGATAAAGGTCTTTTGCCGGGTAGTGAGTTCCATGTCGAAGAAATCGGTGATGCAAACAGACCTTTCGTCGTTCAGACCGATGGTTGTCTGATCGAATTGGATGAGGAGGCGGCAAAAATGATCGAAGTGGCTATTGAACAACCGGAATAATGGATTGGATTTTAATTTGAAAACAAAACAGTCAGATGACCGCGTAAAACTTTTGTCCGAGCTGGAAACCGGGGGCCGTTTCAAAATAATTAAGATAAATGCCGGGGGCGAAATCCGCCGAAGATTGCTGGATATTGGATTTATTAAAAACCAGGAGGGCAAAATCATTCGGGAGGCATTGCTCCGAGATCCTATAGAACTTGAGATCAAGGGAACAATGGTTTCCCTGCGCCGGTCCGAAGCCAGACTCATTAATGTTGTGGAGCAGGATTGAATATTCCGGGCGATCAGATGCAACGGCGTATGAGGCGGCGTTTTGGACGCCGGAAACCTGCTCCAGGCCAAAATATCATTCGCATTGCGCTGGCTGGTAATCCTAATTCCGGGAAAACCAGTATTTTTAATGCCCTGACCGGTCAACGGCAGCATATCGGCAACTATCCCGGTGTTACAGTTGAGAAAAAGTCCGCTATTATTAGTGTCGATGAAAAACATGTAGAATTCATCGATCTGCCGGGCACTTATAGTCTCAGCGCTTATTCTCTCGAGGAGGTTGTTTCCCGGGATTTTGTACTGCATGAAAAACCCGATGTCATTATTGATATTCTGGATTCGACAAATTTAGAACGGCATTTATATCTTCTTCTGCAATTCCAGGAGCTTGGAGTGCCGATCGTTGGCGCCCTGAACATGACCGACGAAGCCAACGCTAAAGGCATTAAAATCGATAGCGATGTGCTGGGATCAATTCTGGGAATTCCATTTGTGAAAACTGTCGGCAGCACCGGTTTTGGGATTGACCGGCTGTTAGATATAGCTATCAAGGTAGCCGAAAAACAGATCGAATCAAACAGGCGCCACCTGAATTATGGTAAACGAGTTGAATTAGCGCATAATGCCCTGATAGAGACATTGATAATGGACGACTCTTTTGAATCCCGGTATTCAATGCACTGGATCGCAATTAAGTTGTTAGAAAAAGACCGTGATGCAATCGAAAAAATAAAAAAGGAACATCATCTTTCCGATCTGGTATTGCAGGTTGCCGGAGAATTGCAGAAGCGGCTGGAAAAACAGTTTGCGGAAGATTGCGAAGTCATTATTGGCGAGCAGCGATACGCGTATATTCATGGAGCCATAAAAGAGACCGTATCCCTGCCCGGGCACAGCACCGGAATAGACTTTACGGAAAAGATTGATCGCATTGTCTTAAACCGGTTTTTGGGGGTTCCCATATTTTTGGGCATAATGTTTGTCATTTATCAACTGACATTCAGCTTTGGCAATCCATTGGCCGACGGCATATCGATATTCTTTACAAGGATGTCGCTCTTTTTGACCAGGGTTTTACCGGACGGACCATTACAAGAACTATTGACCAATGGGATCATCAATGGCGTTGGCGGCGTGCTGACCTTTTTACCCATTATCTTGCTGTTATTCCTGGGACTATCATTTCTTGAGGACACCGGCTATATGGCGCGGGCGGCGTTCGTTATGGATAAATTTTTTCACGTGTTCGGGATGCACGGTCGCAGTTTTATTCCCTTTATGATTTCCACCGGTTGCGCCGTGCCGGGCATCATGAGCGCCAGAGTGCTTGCCAACCGAAAAGATCGAATTGTGACGATTATGGTGTCGCCGCTGATGATGTGTGGCGCTAAAGCTCCGGTTATCGCCATGCTTGTAGCGGCTTTTTTCCCCGACAATGCCACCCTGATTTTCTGGAACATCTGGCTGTTTGGATGGGTTACGGCATTTTTAATTGCTTTGATTTTCAGGAAAACTCTTTTTAAAGGAGAACAAACGCCCTTTGTCATGGAGCTGCCGCCCTATCGCCGACCTCTGTTAAAAAGCGTTATTCTCCACATGTGGGAAAAATCCTCGGAATATATAAAGAAAGCCGGAACCGTGATTTTAGCGGCATCAATAATTATCTGGTTTTTGTTATCGTATCCGAAACCACCGTTGGCAAACAATGGTTTTTATAACAATAATATTCCATCTGTAGAATATAGTTTTGCCGGGCGTATGGGGAAAGGATTGGAGCCAGTAATTAATTGGGCTGGATTTGACTGGAAAATCGGCGTCAGCCTGATTGCCGGTGTTGCCGCAAAAGAGGTTATCATCTCCACTATGGGAATATTGTACGGGATTGACGAAGACATTTCAGCGCAGCAATCTCATGTGGATTTTATGGTTAAAGATAAGTTAAAGAACGATCCCGCTTATTCACCGTTAATGGCGCTTGCCCTGATGATATTTATAATGGTTTATATTCCCTGCCTAGCAACGTTAGCCATGGTTAAAAAGGAATTGGGCTCCTGGAAATGGCCGTTTTTACAAGCCGGTTATACACTGCTGGTGGCATTTATTATGGCTGTCGGAATTTTTCAGCTGGGCAGTTTGCTGGGATTCGGATGATAGCATGCTTTTACAGTGGATCATAGTGGGAATAATTATTGTTGCTGCGGCAACTGTTCTGTTAATCAGATTTTTAAAAACGATCAAAAAACCACAATCGGTTTGCGATAGCTGCATGATGAAGGATCGGTGTTTGACGGACTTTGATTTTGCCGATAATGAATCAGATGACTTTCCCTGTCGGGAGTAAGCCTTTTATTCTGGTTGCAGGGCTCCTGCTCTGCAACCGATACGGATAGTCTGTCCCAGAGCACCTGCCCGACCTGTCAGGCGGGAAGCCCCGGAACGAGAACGAAAATGACCTTCCGAAGGTTTTAAACCTTCGGAAGGTTTGGATAGTGCTTGTTGATTTTATAATTGTGAAATAATTCCTGCCTTAACAGCAATTTTTGCTGTATTTCTCTATATCCTGCAATATATATGATAATTTGCCCTGTTTTTACTTTTATTCCAGTAAATATCCTTGAACATCGCCGGTTTATGCTTGACCGGCAAGATTATCGAATTCATTTGATCAGTGTCCGGTTATGCCAGCCGTTAGATTTCAAAATTCTATCTAGCTTTTAGACGTCCTTCTTCGAGATTTCTTAGGAGGCATTTTCTTTTCTATTGTTGTTTTCGGTACTGGTGTTCTTCCAGAAGCTTTAGGTTTTTTAACTGAGACTTTTTTAGCAGTAGCTTTCTTTTTTGCTGTCCTCTCTGTGACTGGAGATTTGCTTTTAGTTATTTCTTTAGTGACGGGACTCTCAATAGAATTCACTTTCTGCTCTGTACCATTCTGTTCAGCTTTCTTGCGCGCTTCCTCAAACGATTTAAGTGCTTGCAATGCTTGTTGGTACGGTGCGACATCACGAATAACACAGACGCCTGGTAGGGATTCACCAGTGGCTCTATTCGGTATATAGGCGGAAACGACTCCACATATTTCCGTGATATCTCCGACAATAGTGAACGCTGGCCCACCGCTGACACCATTTATTGCAACACCATCTACGAGATAAGAGCTTTTCCCTTCGAGCCAGGAGCTAATTCTTCCTGTAAAAAAGCATAAATCATCTGGTGCAATGGCTGGAAAACCACACCAACCTATCTCTACACCCTGTTTCTTTCGTTTATCCTTGTCTATCACTTGCAAAGAGTTTTTCTCAATAGGACACTTCTCGGGATGAAATAGGATTATAGCAAGGTCTACGGATGGGTATGTAAAAATCACCCTATTTGCCATTTTTAACATCTTTGTCTCTTTCGAAGCGTAATGAAATAGCTTGATAGGATCCTCCCAATCATATGCATGTTCGATAACATGAAGTGCCGTTGCCACTCCGCAGAATCCCGTTGATTCTCTATAGAATAACTGAAAGCCTGTCCCAGAACCTCGTGGAGTAGACACCTTAAATACATATGGCTTAATCAACTCCAGTGCTTTTGTCCAGGTGATGCTAGTCATAATGTTCTCCTGAAATCTAACGATGTCTATGTTACGTCACCGCTCATTAACACTTTCAAAATTGCAAGCAAATCCTTTCATTGAAATAAAACGAAAGGAGCATTAAATGAATCAAAATCAACTCGACCAAAAACGTGAATGGATCAAAGGCAAGTTTATTGTCGGGATTGACCCAGCCAGAGACAAACATCAGGCTTTCATGATCGACGGCAGTGGTTATGCAGTTGGTAAGACGTTCAGTTTTACTCATAATGCAAAAGGATTTCATGAACAGTTATGGTTTAAACTCAGCAAGTATTTGGAACCTGAATTTATCCACCCTGACCATCTCATCTTTGCAGTAGAAGCCGCAATCGATTTCTGGCAACAATTAGTAGATTATCTTTATCGGCAGGGGTATTCAGTTGTCATTGTCAGTCCTTTGACCACCAAGAGAAGTCGGTCCCTGCCCGGACATGATTTCACTAAAACCGATCCAAAGGATGCCCGCCTGGTGGCCGAGAGCGCTTTCCGGGGACATTATCATCGGTATGTGGATTATTCCGACCAAATCAAAGCCATGAAGACGTTGAGCCTGACCTACAATAAAATGCGTAAAGATCTGGCAAAAACTCATCTGCGCTTGCGCTCGATGATTAACCGTGTCTTTCCTGAATTTCTCAGCATTGTTCCATTGGATACCGACACAGCCCATTTTCTCCTATCCAATTACCTTCATCCGGAGGACTTTGTGAATTTGGATGTTTCCGGTACTGTCGCGGAGATGCTGAAAGTATCCAAACAGCAACATGGAATGGAAAGCTTAAGTGATTTGCAGAAGGCAGCTCCAACATCGATTGGCATTCCCCGGGACACCCAGGAGATTATCTGCGATAGACTAACGGTTAACAGTTGGCTGACTCTTATCACCACACTCAAACAGCAACTAAAAATTATCTCAAACCAACTGATTGAATTGGCTAAACAGACGCCCTGGTTTGATATCCTGGTCTCAATTAAAGGTATCTCCGATTTAACTGCGGCACTGTTTATTGCTGAGGTCAAGGATTTATCCAACTACCATCATTACAA
>JADHWC010000104.1 GCA_016783665.1 Fidelibacterota bacterium
TCAGGTAATGTTGACGACAACATTCTTGCCTCTCTGCAGCACCTGCCTGGCAACGATGTCGGGCGCAATCATCGGATTTCCGCCGGCATTATCGGTTAAGGATATCCAGTCAAGACGTTCATCTATGCTAAGATCTTCGGCAAGCTTGAGCAACATCTGCCCGTTTTTCTGTTGTAGTTTGCCTCTTGTGGTCACCAGCTCTGCACCAATGACAAATTTTCCGCTTTTGATTATATCTCTTAGTCTTTCCATTATATCCTGATTTTTCGCTTAAAAGTTTAATAAAAAAAGCCTGAAATTTTAACCATTTTGCTTTCTTATGTCAAGATAATTACCGGATATTTTAGATATTTTTATTTTGCACCGAAATAATTCATTAGCCACAAAGACACCAAGACACAAAGTTTTCATATGATATAGGCTCTTAAAAGTTAATTTCTTGCTTTTTAGATTGGTTTGGGACATTAGATATTGAAATTTGTGATTTGTTTATTCCGAAGGTCACAATGAACTCTTCCAGAAAAGCCCTTTTGGTCGCAATGGCGGAGAACTTCTTTGGAGCAATTTGATATTTAATATTTGAAATCTGAAATCTCTTTTTTTAACTTTTTTTGTTCCGGCTTGTCCAGGTTAGGTTAAAACAAATATTCCCAGGTTTATTAAAAAATTCAATTTACAGTCCCGACAAAGTCTGGATCTATATTTAATATTCTTAGTGACTTAGTGACTTCGTGGCATAAATATATGAATAATCCAGGTTAAGACGGTTCATGTTCTATTTCATCAATATCATTTTCTTTGAAAACGTCTTAAAATCAGTTTTAAGAACATAAATAAAGAGACCTGAACACATTGTATTTGAGTTCCACTGGACAGAATATTTCCCTGAATTCTGATATTCGTTAACTAAATGTTCAACTTCTTTACCAAGGATATCATATATAATGAGTTCAACCTGGGTAGGAGAAGCAACAGAATATCTGATTGTCGTTTGATTATTGAAAGGATTTGGAAAATTGGATTCCAGCGCGAATTTCAAAGGGAATGCATGATCGGTAATTTCAGTTGCCTGTACTTCATCAACCCATGCTACTTTAATCGCATCGGCTCTCAGTACCGGTCCAACAGTACTTTGGTGCGTATCAACCACCCGTATTTTTACAGCCTGATCTTTGAGTATGTTGTATCTGCCCAGAGGTTTCCATAAACCACTACCTTCGTTTTGATCAGTGATTATAGAATCTAATACAAGCCCCTCCACGCTTATGATATAGAGCGCTTTATCGGCTGAATTAACCGTTGTGGGAACTATCTCGGAGATTTCATAAAGTCCGTCCTTTTGTACTTTTATCCAAAACTTCGCTTCAGCCGGCGGATTCTGATTTAAGTAAGCATAACGACTTGTAGGGCCATAGGCTTGCGCGTTGCTATAATGCCAGGCTCCGAATTCCTCATAAAAACCGGAGTCTTCATTATCAACAATCTCGAAGTAATCTTCAACCCGTGCGATAAGTTCGATTTTCACCACAGGTTCCAGAGGGTCGTCAGACCGAATTAACATTGTGTCCTTAAAAGTTCCCTTCGTTGGAAAATAAAAACGAACAGGAATTCCTATCTCTGACATTGGCGGCACATTAATGGTCTCATCGGCGTCATTGATTATCTCAATATTACCGTTACAGGTTTCAAAATAGCCGTTGATCGTAAGCGCCTCGATGCCGCCGTTAAAAACAGAGATAATCTTGCTGACGGTGTCGTATTGACTTACTTCCGTGAAATTCAATAAACGCGTCCGGAGCACCAGATCCCTCGGACGTATAAGACTGGATATTTTCAGTACATCGCTCACTGCTTGTTTACCGGTTTGATTGTCACCTGCGACCTCCATGAGGATATAATTCTCCTCGCCGGGGTTCAGATTAATGCTGTTTAAGTAATTCCACTCATTCGGTCTCAATCCGGAAGTAATGCCGGTCGTGCAAACCGGCATAGCATTCGTAAAAAAGGTGAAGTCCAGTTGTTCAACCGCATTATCAACATAAGGTATCTGGATAAAGACATTATATAATCCGGTCTTTTCAACTGATAGGATCCATTTCGCGCTGATAGTATCTCCGGCTTCAATATTTGCTATTCGACTACTGGTTCCCCAGGCTGCTGTTTGATTTGAAGACCAATTACCTGATAATTCCATATAACCGGGATCATCATTATCAATATACAAATCGTCCGGTCGGTAGGTAATATATTCCTGGTTTTGATTCCCTACCGAATCGCAAACCGTGAAGCCGATTTTTGCCAGCATGCCTTTTTCCAATGGTTTTGAGGTATGCCATGTCAGCGAACCGGTTTCAATGCAGGGCACGACGTAGTAATTTTCATAGATATCTTTTACAGCAATGAAAGGAGTCTTTTGAAAAATAGGCTCGCTGCTTTGAATCTGCAAATACAGGCTGTCGCCGGATAATTCTTCCGTTATCGTCAATTGTGGAGCGATAACATCTTCACTCCCCATCCATAGTCGCATTGCTTCCACTGCCGTACAATAGCGGAATATAACACCGTCATACATACCCTCGGCTCGATGTGCTAAACTATCAATAGCGGCAATATTTTCCAGGAAGTCCGTTTCCGGTAAGTGCCCCCAAATACAGGCGACTTGATCGATACCTTCATCTGCTGCTTTAAATATATCATAAAGATAATCATTTACCCGTGTTGTGCTGAAATGAGCCGAGCGCACATTCCAGCCGGGTGTATCGCCGGGAACCCGGTAATCATCTTGAGCAGGATGAAATGGAACCCATTCTGATGGAGAAATCGACCAGTCGTAAATATTATCGATAGGTTCAGTATCGCTAAGCCGCACATGAGGATAGTCATTATGCATAGAAAAGGGGAGAAGGTCGTTTAAATAATGCTGCCAGTTGTTATCCATATAATGCCAGCCGCTGCGGAAGGAGATCGGGAAAACCTCTTCTTCTATAAGAAATTGAGCAAGCGTAAAATCGAAATCTTCTTTACATTCTAAGAAATCCTTAGTCTGATTCCACCACCATACACCATCTTTGTCATAATCCGTCCATTTCCAGGTGTGATAGTGCAAGGATAATTCATCGCCATTGATTTCGACATTTTTGCCGTGATATTTTTGCATTAAATAAAGCGTCATGATATTGGGAACCGGAATATTGGTATTTGTCGCATAACGAAACTGTGCCCCAGCCATCATCCACCAGGTCATTTTCAGGGGATTTCCATAGGAGTCTATAAATTGAGATCGCCAGGAGGGATCCATGACTGTGAAGCAATTCCGGGATGGGTCTGTATATAGACTGAGATTTAAAGTGCAATTATATTTACTGACACCTAATCCGTCCCATATAGCAGTGTCGGAGCCGAGAACGAGATAGACTTTTCCAGTGGATGAAAGTTGTGCAAAAGGAATGATTATGAGAAATAAAATATGGATAATACTTATTTTTTTCATAACAGGAATCTAAGACATATTTTCTCTAAAAAAAAGAGGGCTGGAAAATCCAGCCCTCTTCGAAGTGATCTGTTCTGAATAATATCAGAAATTAATATTCAGTCCAAAATTGATGCGACGCGGCATTCCAATATAGACTTCTGCATCGTCGGCTTCATGGTTTTTATCTCCAAAAGCATTATATTGACTGTTATCAACAGCGTCCTGGATATAAATAGCATCCAGAGCGTTAAAAACATGCAGATAAGCCTGGAAACCAACATTTCCAAAATGAACCGGAATGTCATATCTCATATGGAGATCAACTTTTCCGTATGCTGGAACTTCCCAGTTCTGTTCACGATCCGGATCAACACCAGCTACAATTTTTCTGTTTGTCGGATCCCAGTTTGCCCAGAAGCGATCATAATAATTTAATGTCGCGGCTATTGTCAGACCTTTGATCGGGAAGAGAGAACCTGTGATAGAATAAATGGTTTGAGGCATATCGCCAACCATTAGATCTTTCACTGCATAAGTATAATCTGCAGTGGTATCTGCTTCTATATCCTTATAGGTTCCTTCAGCATCATCCGTATAGATCCATTCACCAATAGATACGGCTGCATCAAGACGAACCAATTTGATTGGCTGATAAGCAAGTTCTAACTCGAAACCTTTATGATACTGATTCAGCCCGGTCAGGAAGATCAGGTCAGTATCACCACTGGTTCCCTGTCCGGTTGTAACAGGTATAACAAGGTTACGGTCTTTCCAGTTAGTATTATAAAGGTTGATTTTTGCGGCAAGTTTGTCAGCCAGCGCTCTGAAATTTAAACCAACTTCAGTACTGATGAATTTTTCATTTGTCGGATCCGGAGCGAGAGCAATTTCAGTATCATCGATAATGTTGTCAAAAATAGGCACTTTTTCCACATAACCAAAGTTACCAAATACATCAAGATTATCAGTGACTTTGAATAAACCACCTCCTTTAAACTGGACAGCCGAAATCCAATCGGCATTAATTTGCAGTTCGCCATCATCTGTTTTGTCAAATCCGGCCCAGTTTTCCGCTTTCTTGTAATGGTCTATGAGACTGTATTTTATCATGGAATAACCACCCATTCCATAAAAGGAAAAAAGATTGGTCTTATATTCTGCCTGACCAAAGAAACCCATCCAGTCAACGGTATTGGTATTGTGATAATCAATATTATCTCCAAGCCCTATTTTGGCATCTTCGATGCTGTCGTCAAATTCATCATGTAATTTTGAATACCTTTCGTCACCGACTTTTCTATTTTCATATTTACCATTAACAGCGTAATCGCCGCCAAGTAAGTCACGAACTTCACGACCATGTTCAATTTCTGCGGTGCGCCAATCGACGCCTAATTGAATTTTCAAAGCTTTGCTGACGTCATAATTCAGTTTGGAAATAGCGCCAATTGTCCATTGACGATTATAACTATTACGCAAGAAACCAACTGATTCTCCGGCTGGTTTAAGATAACCTTTACGGCTTAGTGTATCCTGATTCATTGCTATTGTAGCATCAAAATCGACTTTTCGGGAAGGACCGGAATAATCCCAAATAAGATCATTATAGGTACCTGTGCCACCACCTGAACCACCGGAAAAATATGCAACCGTTGAAAGACGCATTTTTTCACTTAAGGTCAGATACCAGTTCAGATTAAGCTGTGGTTTGTGGTAGTAGTTTTCGCTCTCATTCAGGAAATTCGGATCGTGACGATCTACTTCTTTTTCACCGTACATATAAAAATACTGTTTTCCTTTGTAATCTTTTGAGACGGTATTCCAGTTTTCGTTATAGGTTCTACCAGCTTCAGAAAATGTATCGAATACGTCGGGTGTTCCATTGGCGTCATCGTCAATCGCCAGCACTTCATCACTGAACACCTCTTCTGCGTATTCATGATCATAGGCTGCAACATTTTGCGCATAGCGCATCTGTCCGTGACGTTGGGGAGCGCCGATTGCAAAAAATTCGAAACGGTTATTTTTATTAGCCTGATAACTGAGACCGAGATAATAAGCCCACGCATCGGTCCAGGCTTTATCAATGACGCCGTTACCTGTTTTACGGACGACAGTTCCGCTTACCGCAAACTTGTCATTAATTAAGCCCGAAGCATAACTCAGTGTACTTTTAAGGAAACCACCGTTGCCGAATTCCTGTTTGAACCTCCCGCCGGCTTTCAGTGCAGAAGGATCAGTCAGAATATTCATCGTTCCACCAATTGATGGAGCGGCAAGATTAACGGCTGAAAGACCGCGCTGCAACTGGATAGAGGAAGTGGCATCAGCTACGCCATCCCAGTTTGACCAATAGACCCAGCCGTTTTCCATGTCATTAACCGGAACACCATTGATCATAACGGCAACATTTCTCTGGTTAAAACCACGCACGCTGACGCGGGCATCGCCGGCTCCGCCGCCCTGCTCAGTGGCGTAAACGCTCGGAGTTGTGTTTAAAACCATCGGCATATCCCGTGAACCTAAGGACAATTCAATTTCGATTTTTTCAACATTTGTGTAGGCAACAGGCGTTTCCCTGGTTGCGCGAGACGCCAAAACTTCCAATGCCCCTAATTCGAGTGTTTCTCTTTCCAATTGAAAGTTAACCTTTACAGCGATTCCGCTCGTAATGGTAACTTCCTGATCAATTTTTGCATATCCGATCACCGAAACAACAATCTTAATTGTTCCTGCCGGGATATCAATAATTGCAAAATTTCCATCAATGTCTGTCGCGGCGCCTAATGTTGTGCCCTCAACAATAACATTTGCGCCTGCAATTCCTTCTCCGGTTGTCTTGTCAACAACTCTACCCTGAACGGTTCCTGCTTGAGCAAAAACCATTACCGGAATCAGGAAAAGCAAAAGGGTTAAAGCAAATAGTTTACTCCTCATCTTACCTCCAATTTTTGGTTTGTTAAAAATCAACTGCCCTCTTGATATATCACTTGATAATCTACTTTAACTAATTGTGCATATTGTGTAATTGAATCTATCACCGCACCAAATATAGTGTGAGTTGATAATAAAAAGCAAGTAAAGAAATCTTTAAAAAATACTTTTTGATTGATATTTATTTTTGTACATTCTAAAGTAAGATATGGAAGAGAAAACAATCAAAAAGACAAGTATGAACCGCTATGGATTCCTACAATATTTTTCGATATTTTTATTGTTTTTTTCCATTCAAATCGGCGGACAGGAAATACCAAAACACCTAAAAAAACCAACAATTGATGATGATTCCAAGTTTACATCAACAGGTAATATTGGAATAACCATCAGCAATTTTGGCACATTTGGCGATGGCTTTGTTCAGCAAGCGCCAATCGATCA
>JADHWC010000105.1 GCA_016783665.1 Fidelibacterota bacterium
CAATTATCTCTGCAACAAATCTTCCGCGGGCACGAATAGCAACCCAGCTGGAAAGCACCTCTCCATCAGAAGTCATGATTCGCGCAACCGGTTTCGGCATTGACAAAAAACACCGTAAACCAAAAGCAAAGACGCTTGATAAAAGCGCTAACAACGACGCTAAAAAGACAGCCGTCTGGTTTGTTCTTTTCGGAGGAAGCGACCCGCTTTTACAAACCGATGGTGAGAAACAATCATTTGAAAAAATTCAGGAAAATTTTTTCAAAACGGATAATATTCGCCAGTTTATTTCCTGGGAAGCCGACTATTACGACAAACGCCTCAAGACTGATGGCGGAAAGACGCTGAAAGTGGAAAAAACCTTCAAGATAAACAAAAACCTGCTCGAAGCAGAACTTGTAAAGCAATCTATTATCACAAAATCAGCATCGATCGCTGAATCTGTCGGCATGCCCACAATTATGGTAATCCCGGAGACAACCGGCGATATCGCTCCGCTGGAGTTACTCAAAATAGATCCGGACATTAAGAAGGGCGCTGAAGTTATTGAATCCTATCTGACCGCGAAAAAATACACGGTGATTGTTCCTGAACAGCAGCAGGTTTTGCTGGAGTTGACCGCCACTCAATATGCTCTGGGCAGAGCAGCCGAGGATTACAGTTATCTCCTGGCGCTCTCCATTGGCAGTGATGTTTACATTTCCTATAATATCTCTATCGAATCACGAAACCTCGGATCATCTGTAGTAAAGAAAGCCATTGTCGGCTGCCGTGCCTTTGAAACAACCACCGGACGGCTGCTGGGAACTGAAACCGGCTATAGCCATGAACGCGTTGCGCCAAACCCGGTATTGATCGAAGAGGCAATGAACGATGCGATTAATAATGTCCTGAGTAGAATTACCAGTTACTGGAAATCAGATATCAAACAGGGAATTCAGTATAAGTTAATTGTTAGCGTCAGTAGCTCTTTCGATGTCGAGCAGGCAGAGGAAATAATATTTTCATTGGGCGATGTTTTCAGTGACCTCGCCTCGACACTTAAAGAAAACACCGTCGCCGATTACACATATGACGTGTTGCTCTGGGTAAAACCGGAACAGTATTCAACCGCCACGGACATATACCGCGCGATAAAACGTTTCTATAAAGGTATTGGTATGATAAAAAGGGTTTCGATTTCCAGAAAATTAATTTTATTATCTATAGAAGAAGAATAGGAGGCGGGCGTGCGGAGAAACATCTGGATATTTACTCTTTTCTTTATCAGCATAAATATGCTGTCGTTCGCACAGGTCCCTAAATGGGCAATGACAAACAGTCATAAAAAATATCCATCATCTAAATACCTGCTTGGCGTAGGAATATCCAATGGCAAAACTGAAGCGATCGAGCTTGCCAGAGCAGACGTCGCCAAACAAATTCAGGTAAAGATCGAATCAGAGCTGGAAACGATTGAACAGGAAATCAGCTCGGGAGATCGGACTAAACTTAGTTCGGAAATCATCTCAAAAACCAAATCCGCCGTTTCCGAAACGATTGCCGGAATTGAAATTAAAGAAACCAAGTTCATAAAGGGCAAATATTATATCCTCGCAATATTGAATAAGCAAAACTATCTTGCTGAAATTGAACAGAAAATGGATAATATCGTAGCCGAAACCGAAAAATATATACAGAGCGCCAGAAAATTAGCCGGTAGTGGAAACATTTTCAACGCTCTCGATAGCTACATTTCCGCTCAAAACACCATCCCGGAATTTTATGTAAAGCGGGGTCTGTATATTGCATTAACCGGCAGAAATTACGGCGGTACTAATACCGTTTCAGCCGCTGACATTCTTTCTGAAATCCGGTCGGTGCTCTCGGGAATTGACATAAAAATCATAAGCGGCAATAACCAGTCTGCGCTTATCGGGACATTTTTAGGAGAACCTGTTGTCGCAAAAGTATTTTATATTGATAACAGCGGTTCAGAGATCGGCATCAAATGGTATCCGGTAATTATCAAATATGCCAACGGCGAAATCCTTTCCAAGCTGGGGGCAGGAGAAGACGGAAAAATAGGGATCAGTGTTTTAGCTACACCAACAGGAGCTTCTTCAAAACAGGGTTCTTTGATTTTTACCCTTGGGCTCAGCAATCTACCCGAAATATTCAGAGATGATCTGTCTAAAATACAAATGTCTGTTGTCTATGATATTTTAACTGCCGATATCGCATTCACGGTCCGCATCGCAAGCACTTCGGGAGAGCTGCTTCAGAATTTAGCAGAGCGTGTAAGCGCCTGGATAAACGAAAACGGATTCAAGGTTAACCCCTCGTCAAAAATCGTTGTGTCCGGAACAGCAGCGACAACCAATGAAAAAATAATAAACTCACCTGCAGGCAAGCAGTATTTCGTTGATGTTGAACTGAATTTAATCCTCATCGACATGGACTCTGAAAAGCAACTATCTTCCGTGACGGCAAGCGGCAGAGGACTCGCTATTGGTTCAAAAGAATCTGCTTTTGAACAAGCCTGCAATAATATGAATGTGTCAAAATCAAAATTTGCCGCATTTCTACAAGCGGCAATTCAACAATAGGGACAATTTTTTTTACAAATTAGAAGCGAAAGGAGAAAGAAGATGAAAAAGTTAATCGTAATTGCACTGCTAATTCCACTGGCTTTAATGCTGGTAAATTGTGGTGGCGGAAAACCAAAAGCCAAAATGGTTGACATTCCGGAATGGTATCTGAATCCTCCCATGGCAGAAGACGCCATATACGAAGCAGGTGACGCCGCCAAACAGAGCATGGGACTGGCAAAAGAAGCTGCCGACGCCCGCGCCCGTGACGCGGTTGCCCGTACTATTGAAGTTAAGGTGTCAAATATGCTTAAAAACTTCATGCAGGAGAGTGGTATTGGCGAAGACGCCGAAGCGCTGGAATTCACATCCTCGGTCAGCAAACAGGTTGCAAATACCGTTCTGCGTGGATGTCGTATTACCAAACGGGAAATGAAAACCGAAGGCGCCACATATCATGCGTATTCTCTGGCAGAATACAACTTAAACAGCTTGATCCAGGAAACATTGAACGAAGCCAAAAAACAGAAGGCTTTGTATAACGAAGCAAAAGCCAACCTCAGTTTCGAAGACCTCGAGAAAGAGATCGAAAAATTAGAAGCTGTCGGTCAGTAAGCGTTTTTAAAACCCGCTGCGCTATTCCGGTGTGGCGGGTTTTTTCTACTAACATGAAAACGCGTTTTTTCGTTATAGTGCTTGTTTCTCTTTTTATCTGTGGGGCTAATTCACAGACTTTCATCCCGGAATGGTTTGAGGAATTGCCGGATTCGCCGGCTGGCGTTTTCTACTCCGTCGGATATTCCGGGAAGTACCAGAACCAATGCCTGGCAAGGGAAGTTGCAATATCCCGGGCATTGTCAAATATGGCAAAACAACATCAGGTCCGGCTTATTTTTGAGATTGAGGAATACGCCGATGGAAGGTTTCGGTTGTTAAATCCGTCATTTGATCTTTCCTATGATGAATCGGTATTATTAAACGTTGCCGCAAACTATACGCCGATTGATTCGTCAATCACAAACGAAGGCTATTACATATTAATTGCCTGTCCGTCAATTGAACGCCGCCCGCACATTCCTTCAAACAATAAAACGTGGGGAGAGCAGCCGAAATGGACAAAAATTCTTCCAAATTCCAGGCGCTATAGCTATGGGGTCGGCATTACATCCAACTATTCATTTTGGGTGAGGGCGTGGAAAGACACCGATGAATACGCGCGTTTTGATCTGGGGAAAAATATAGAAATTGAAGCAGAATCGATTCATGCCGTCAAACGAGAGAATAAGTTTATTACAGAATCTAAAATAATCCGCCAGTCCTATGACCTGACATTAAAACAAACCTTGATTGTCTCAAGGTGGTATGATCGGGAAAATGACATGTATTATTCTTTATGCCGGCAGGCTCGCAATCCCGCACCACATTAAATCCTTTTAAGAATATTATTAAGCAATTTATTAAAATTGTGCCCGGATAACGTTTTATCAATAAGAAGCCCCGTTGAATGCAGAGACATGTGTTTGGCGCTTATCGCTCCGGCAAAAACATCTTCTGAGATAACAATATCATTTTTAAGATCAATTATTTGTTTCTCAAGCTTAGACAATTTCAGAGAGTTTTTCGGTATTAAACATATCGTTTCCCGGCACAATGGCCCCGCATCTTCTGAACAAGATTTAAGTATAGAATTTAATTCTGCGTCATACAGACCGGTCATGTCCGGAAATCTCGTGCCAAAATCCTCATCGTTCGGACCGATCAGCGGATTTTTACCGGATACATTTATATGATCTGTGATTATATGGACTTGCGAGCCGTCTGGACTGTAAGGGGCAAAACCTTTACCAATAAATAATGTTTTCTCTGTACCCAGCGCTGCTGCTGTTCTGGTAATTTCACGCCATATATCCATGGTATTGTTTTTAATTTGCCAAATGCTTACCGGCTTTTCGAAGTTGTTTATGGTTCCGGCTTGATAATTTTTATCTGAGTAGAAAAAGTTTGTTTCTAACGGCAAGTGAACTGACGAGATAATGGCGATAGGCGTGTCGGGGAAATTATATTCCCTTAATTGTTTTATGATATCTCTATGTGTAAACGACATCTCAATTATTTTTTCTGCCAATCAAGCTCTTCATTATCAGGGTTTGGTGACCCGTCTTCTGTAACGCCCTTTAAGAAACTCAGTAAATCCGCCTGTTTTCGAATGGCGTCGTTCAGCGTTTGAATTAACCGGTTTTTATGGTGTTGAAGCTTCACAATCTCTTCTTTTTCAGATTCTTTTTTCTGCTTTGTTGCATCCAATACGTCTGAAGCGAGTTTTTCTGCGTCATAAACTATTTTTCGGGCGCGCTCGTCCGCATCTTTAATAATATTTTCCGGAGACTTTACATTCATCTGGTTCAATTGCTTTTCGATTGGTTCCAGCTCCTTAATACGGCTTTCCAGCTTGCCAAATTCTTCGGCAAGCATTTCCAGAAAATATCTCACTTCCACCGTATCGTAACCCCGGAAAACTTTGTTAAATTTTCTTTCCAAAATGTCTTGTTTCTTAATCATTTTCTAAACCACATTTCGTTTAATTTCACCGACCAAAAATTGCGCGTCCCAACCGAATCATCGTCGAACCTTCCTGAATCGCAATTTCATAGTCATCTGTCATGCCCATTGATAGAACGTTAAAAACATTGTTTTGGCGGACTTGCAGATTTTCAAAAATTTTTCTCATTCTTCTAAATGCATTTCTAATATCCGCAACATCTAAAGTGAGCGGTCCAATCGTCATTAATCCTCGAACATTGATATTGGGCAGCGAGGCAATTTCACCATTTATCTGTCCTACATCATCAGGATTTATACCGTATTTAGATTCTTCCCCGGAAATATTTACTTCGATAAGTATATCGACATTCTTTTGTATTTGCTGGGCGATACCGGAAATTTTTCTTGCTAATTTAATCGAATCAACCGATTGAATCATATCAAAATTCATGACCGCTATTTTTGCTTTATTGGTCTGAAGATGACCGACCATGTGCCATGTTAAATCGGAATGCTGCTTATTTAGATCATTAATTTTGGGAACAGCTTCCTGGATTTTATTTTCGCCAAAATGTCTGACGCCACAGTCAATCGCCATGTTCATAATATCAGCGGATCTGGTTTTACTGATTACAATCATGGTGATATCTTGAGGATCTCGACCGGAGCTTACAGCTGTGCTGTGTATTCTTTCTTTAACCCGACCAAGGTTTTCAGAAATCAGTCTCATTCTATTATCCGGAAAGTTCATTACATCTAAACCATACTACGACATTTATTTTTTATGCTTCATATTGTGTCTATCGAAGACTCCCTTAGAAAGACAACCTTTCGGGATATTGTATCATTATTTATAAAACTACATCTGGCACTAAATTTTGCACATTACTTTGTCGGGTTAATTTATGTTTTTTCTGCTTCCTCTTCGTTAGACAGCAGGGTTGGCTGGTCGTCATCTTCTTCTCTATCGTTGTTTGACTCCAGAATTCGTCTCACGGACGAGATGGAATCGTCCCTGTCTAATCGTATTAACCGAACGCCCTGAGTATTTCGGCTGATGGTACGTATGGTATTAATGGGTTGTCTTATGAGCAAGCCTTTTGCGGTAATTATCATGAGGTCATCGGTATCAACAACTTCGCGGAGAGCAACCATTCGTCCGTTACGAGCAGATGTTTTCAGGGTTATGACTCCAACGCCGCCTCGTTTTATAACCGGGTAGTCCTTGATATCTGTTCGTTTCCCGTATCCGTTTTCCGATACCGCCAAAAGGGTTCCGCCTTCGCGCTTGACAATTACCATGCCAACGACAATATTATCTTTGCCCGGAAGTTTTATACCCTTAACACCCGCGGCGGTTCTACCCATAGATCTTACATCGGATTCCCGGAAACGAATTGATTTACCAAAAGATGTTCCTAATATAATATCCTGGTCGCCGTCGGTTAGGCGAACATCTATCAGATCATCTTCTTCTCCGACATTAATTGCGCGAATACCGGTGCGTCGCGGATTCCCAAATGCCGAAAGCACTGTTTTCTTTATTATGCCCTTTTTTGTTACCATCACAATAAAGTGTTCGTCGTCAAATTCTTTCACACTGAGAACCGCGCGGACTTGTTCTCCCTGTTGTGTTTCGATTAAATTTACGATCGCCCTGCCTCTGGATACTTTGCTCCCACGGGGGATTTCATGAACCTTAAGCCAATAACATTTACC
>JADHWC010000106.1 GCA_016783665.1 Fidelibacterota bacterium
TTGTAATAAATATCAAAGGAAACAGTTACAGATTAAAGGAAAAAATCGAAATGGAGGGTATTAAAATGAATGTACCGGAAGGTTAAAGTGGTACACTTTTCACGACCATTTTTGGTACATTTTTTCGCGACCCTTGACAGTTGGGTATTAAAGGCGTAATTGCCATGGCGTTGCATGTGATCTTTGTGAGCCGAGACTGAAGAATAAAAGATTCAAGACCGAATCGATAATGACTGTCTAATGGCATTTATTGACCGTATATAAAAAAGGCTGCCCTCGGGCAGCCTTTTTTACATTATCCGAAATGTTCTGAATTACTTTAACAGGATCATCTTTTGGGTTTTATGAAAACTCTCGGCTTGCATTATATAGATATAATAACCAGAGCTTACTTGTCTTCCAAAATTGTCCAATGCATCCCAAATAACTGTTTGATATCCAGCATTTTGTTTCTGACTAACCAGAGTGCGAACCTCTTTTCCCATCAGATTAAATACAATAATTTTTACGAGTGATTCTTTAGGCAACTCGTATTTTATTGTCGTAATCGGATTGAAAGGGTTCGGGTAATTCTGATGCAGCGCGAATTCTTTCGGTAGAGCGCTAATATCTTCGATTCCAAGAGCAGAACGATCTTTATCATCATACCAATGGAAAACAACACTGTTAGAATCAGGAACGGCATAGCTACGATTTGGACCTCCATATGGGAATTCACATGTGGCGTCATCCCAGCTACCGTTAATCCGGAATTTGTATTCAAGATTTTCTCCGGGATACAGATCGAGCACTGTTATGGAATATATAGAATCACCATCTGCGTCATCAAGAACCATTGAGTTACCGCCCCAGTCGTTTAAACTGCCGGCAATATCGACAAAGTCGTTGGCAATGTTAAAATTACCTAGAATTGTCTGTACCGACATATCGACTTCAAAGGTAACTTCCACCGGTGCAATATTGGGTCTTTCAGTAATCATATCGAAATAGAGAACCGGACTGATATCTTCGGAACACTGTAACTGAATACAATCGATCGAAACAGTATTGGTCGAAGTAATAACTCCATTTCCATTTACCCAACCGGTTACAGGGTCATTTAACAGATCAAGTGAAACAACCTGCCAATCATCTTCTGTGACAGTGATATCATGCCAGGCGCCGGCTTCATAGCCATTGTCGCCACCGGAACCATCGTCACGGATTACAAGTCGGATCTGTATATCAGCATCAGCTCCACGCAGGTAGAGGAATAGCTTGGAATCAGCTGCTAATTTATCGACTCTGTTAATATTCCAGAGCCTGACAAACCACCCGCCGTTAACAGCAGGATCATCAAGTAATGTCATCTTACCTGATTTTGCGCCCATATATGCTAATGTATCCGCGACTTCAAAAGTTGAAGTTGTCAGAATACCGGATGTGGAACCTGAATATGTCGGATGAGCCCAATTACCAATATCAGTCTCAAAATCATTGATTGTAATATCAATCGGCAATTCACCAGGTACGATATTGCGCACTAATACTGTGGTGTTTTGCATAATTACATTGCCGACTAAATCGGGAACGTCATTAACGATTAGATTATAGTCAACATTTGGAGCCAGGTAATGTCCTGCATCAAGCTTCAATGTGACAACATGCATGCAAATTATTGATGCACTTACCGGACTGCCAACTCCACCATCGATAACATAATTGGCGACATTAACTGCCGCAGTAGAATCAACTTTTTCAGAAAATCTGATCTGAACCAGTGAGTCTCCAACTGTGACAACTCCGACAATTTCCGGACCGGTAAGATCTGAATGCGGGTGGGAACCCAGGAAACGGAATACATCCACGGGCATGACAACCCATTCCGAAGATGCTTCATCGGTTCCGGATGAAACGGCCCAGTCAACATTACCCATGGTGACTTCGGCTTTTCTGACTAATGTATATTCAGAAGTTGCGCCAACACCACCGGCTACCGGCCAGTTGGTGCCGGGATCACCATCTGTGAAACCGATCATATCGAGCATATATTCGCCCCAGAAAAGTGCCCGGGCGTCATCACCATTGTAGGATGCGGTTTTATTGACATCGTAAACAAGCATAGTGTCTGCAAGCGCTGCAATCTCAGGACCGGCATCGGTGTTACTAATAATGTAAACATCACCGGCGGCGAGCTCGATATCCGGGAAGTTGAAGACTGCGTATGCCCAGTCGGCGTCTCCATTGTGAGTGCCTCTGATTGAGTATTCAGCAAGATTAACTGCAACACCTTTACCGTTGAAGATTTCCAGCGCTTTATTATTGCTCGATCCTTCAATGTATTCCGAGAAGAACAGATCCGGACCGGGCACATAAGCCTGCCACATGAAGGTGATTTCACTGTCAGTTGCAATAACATTTTCAGAAAGATCCTCGACATTATTGACTGTCATTGTATACAAAGTGTCTGAGGCCAGGTTGCTGACTTTCAGGGTGACCGTGTTTTCGAATACAGTTGCTTCAGCCGGATTACCGATTGCATGGTCGATGACATAGTTGGTGAGAACTGCACCGGTAGTGGGATCAATATCTTCAGAAAATTCGATCACCACAGTGGTATCACTCGGCGCTTCGGCCATGACAATCGTCGGCGGATCGGTATCGGGTATATCGGCAGCATCATCGAAGACTAGATTGTCGATCGTTACCATTATAGTACCACCGGCACCTGCTGCTGAAGTATTTGAACCAACAATTGCAATGTAACCATCTGCATTGGTAACTAAGCCAGTCAAAGGAATTGACGTCAAATCTGATAGTGCATTAATACTGGCTGAGACTGGTGTGGCATCCAATCCTTCAATGGCTATTGTGATCGGATATGTTGCGGGAGTGTCCCAGCCAACGGTTTTAACATCGATAGTAAAATTATACTGGGTTCCTACTGTAGCACTTACAGGTCTTTTAATAAGGAAGGCATATCCGCCGTCACCGAATTCGATGGCTCCGGTTCCACCAACACCACCGGTGGCATTATGGGCAACAGTCGTATACCCGGAAGAACCATCGTGGACACCCCAGTTGGCGACGTCAGAATCGTCATCAAAGGTCAGATTGAGGTCAAGATTTGCAGGGGCTTGATAATCATCGTCATAAATCAGATTATCGATCCAAACATTGTTTGCCAATAAGGTATTTCCACCAGCAATGACTATATACCCGTCGGCATTGGTAATTGTACCCGTCAGTACGATTGTCGTAAAATCAGCAAGTGCATTAATGGTATCACCGATTGCAGCAGCACCTAATCCCTCAACAGCGATTGTGATGGGATAAGTGTCTTTATTGTCCCAATTGGCAGTTTTTACGTCAATAGTAAGTTGGAACTCAGTTCCTACAGTACCGCTAACAGGTCGTTTGATGTAAAAACCGTAACCGCCATCACCGAATTCGATGGCGCCGGTACCACCAACGCCACCTGTAGCATTATGGGCGACAGTCGTATAACCGGAAGTACCACCATGTACACCCCAGTTAGCGACATCGGAATCATCCTCGAAAGTGAGGTTGAGGTCATTATCAACAGGAGCAACAACAGCAGCAGGAGTAACCTCAGCCCAAGTCGTTCCTAAACGTAGTTCATCAAATTCTATAAATGGAGTTTCACCGTCAGAATCTTGCCTAACAATGAACTTACTTATGCTTGTAGCAGGAGTTGCATCAGTACCAGTAATAGTTGCAGTTGGTAAAATAGTCGCTTCAAAATCATCATAGCTTGGATTGATCCAAGCAGATACCACTCCATCGTCAATAGTATAACTCATCACTACCAAAATCTCATCACCTATATTATAGGTTTCTGTTGTTGTTGGAGGAGATGAACTCATATTGCCAAATCCAATATCAAAAGTAGAACCTGCAGCATCCGGATTAGGTCTTACCCATATACGAGCATCATAGGAAAATGTACTTTCGGAAAGACCTGCGAAATAACCGCCATCAGTTAAATCCGTCATTGCGGATTGGTCAGTGACCTTAAAAATAAATGAAGCAAAAACAGACCCGGTTTTAACTGAATCAAATACGAAATATGGATCAACTCCACTACCATTAAAACTAATACTATTTCCCGTAGGAACGGCTAAGCCAGTATAAGATAACGATCCTGGAGTTACAACAATCGAATCACCCGAATTTTGCATAGTCCAATTTGTTGCTTGTACTCCTATAGTATCCCCAACGCTATAATCAAAACCCTCATAATGGGGTAAAGATATAGCGGCAACAGGAGCGGCAGGAGTTACATCAGCCCAAGTCGTTCCTAAGCGCAGTTCATCAAGTTCCATAAATGGAGTTTCTCCATCTGAGTCTTGTCGGAGAATAAACTTGCTTAGTTTTGTAGCCGGAGTTGCTTCCGTACTTGTAAGAGTTGCCGTTGGTACTGTGGCCGCTTCAAAATCAGTGCTAGCGGGATTGATCCAAGCAGAAACCACGCCATCATCAAGATTATAGCTCATCACCACAAATATTTCATCACCTATATTATAAGTTCCCGTTGTTGTTGGCGGAGAAGAACTAACATAACCAAATCCAATATCAAACGTAGTACCGGCAGCAGTCGGATTGGGTCTTACCCACATACGAGCATCATAGGAAAAGGTAGTATCAGCAATAGCAGCAAAATATCCGCCATCTGTTAAATCGGTCATTGCTGACTGGTCAGTCACTTTAAAGATAAATGAGGCATAAACAGGCCCCGAAGTAACTTCTTCAAATGTTAGATATGGATCAAGTCCGCTACCATTAAAACTAACTTTATTTCCTGTTGAACCGGCTAAGCCGTCATAGGATAATGATCCTGATGTTATAACTATTGAATCTCCACTATTCATTTCAGTCCAATTTACATGCACACCTAAATAATCTCCATCCGTATAGTCAAATCCTTCATAATGTGGTAAAGACATAGTGGCAGCAACAGGAGCAACCAAAACCACACTGCCTTCGTCGGCATCGTCAGATTTCTCCATTCCGTGAATTACTTCATATGGTGAAGTCAGTAACACATCGCCATCCTTATCGACCTGTGCTGCAAATGTAACTGCAGCAAAAACCAACATAAGAATTAGTACTTTTTTCATAATCTCTCTCCTCTTTTGTTAAAAATCTTCGTTTTCCTCTCCACAAATATTTTTTCAGCTCCTCCTTTCACCATTTCATTTTAAAAACAGCGAGAGACATTTTGTCTCCCTCTAAGTTAATTAGTATGTCTTATCAATCATATACGATTATTTATGAAATTTTAAAGATAAATTCAATAAAAATTTGCATTATTTTTGCATTTATTTTGTTCAAAACAGGAAAATTTGTGACAACGATAAATAATATCAGTGTTAAATCAAACCCGGACAAGCCCCTGTACACTTCGTTACCGGGCAGGCGGAACCAAAAAGTAAGTAATTATCATTAAGAGTAATAGGATTGGCGCTATACTCACAAAAGCGATACTTGACGCTTGATACTGGATAAGTAAAAACCAGCATCCAGCATCAAGTAGCATCCGGTCTGTTTGAATAAACTTGATAATGATAAAAATTTTTCTTTACCCCGTTGGATAAGTCATTGATGGAATCCGGCAGTCGCCGGATATATATAAGAACTATCCAACGGGGTGAACACAAAAAAGAAATTAACCTTTAAAGGAACTATACCGAAACGTACGTATCCAGTTCTTCGGCAATCTGCCGGATGATTTTCGTGCGGATTCGATGAGACATGAAAGTGCTTTTAAAACCGCCAATGATGATCTCTTTAAAATCCGCGATTTGCAGGTTGAAATATTTATGCGCCAGCATATATTCCCTGGTCAGGCTGGTATTCGAGATAAGCCGATTGTCGGTATTGAGCGTGACTCGCAGACCATAATCGTAGTATAATTTAAAAGGGTGAGATTTGTAATTCTTGACGCTGCCCGTATGAATGTTGCTGGTCATGCATATTTCCAGAGCGATGCGATGATCATTGATATAATTCAGCAGATCGCCGTCTTCCTTCAGTCGCACACCATGCCCGATCCGGTGAGCGCCGCAGTAATGGACTGCCTGGTGAATGGATTCGGGACCGTAGTCCTCGCCGGCGTGCAGTGTTGTATTAATGTTATTGTTTAAAATCAGGTGAAATGCTTCCCGGTGGTCTTTTGCCGGAAAATTTTCCTCGACGCCAGCCAGATCGTAACCAACCACTCCCCGGTTCTTGAATGCCACTGAAAGTTCAGCGAGCTGGTAGGAAATTTCGGGCGAGATGCTACGAATACCGCAGATTATCACACCGGATTTAATTTTAAATTCATCCTCTGCCTCTTGCAAACCTTTTAGGACGGCATCGACCGTTTCCATCGCCGTCATACCCCGCTCGATATGTAATATCGGGGAGTAGCGCACTTCGATGTAGAGCACGTTTTCTTTGTGGGCATCTTCGGCTAATTCGAATGCAGCTCTTGCAAGCGACTCCGGGGTCTGCAGAACAGAAAGAGTGATATCGAATTTTTTAATATAATCCGATAAGGTGACATTTGAATTTGTAACCGAAACCATTTTCCGGAGAGTTTTGGGATCTATGCTAGGCAATTCAACCTTATCTTTTTGAGCCATATCAATAATAGATTCAAGTCGTAGTGATCCGTCGAGGTGACAATGCAATTCGGTTTTTGGCAACCCGCGGAT
>JADHWC010000107.1 GCA_016783665.1 Fidelibacterota bacterium
TCGATCTGGCTCAAAGATTGAGAGCAGGTGATCGTAGAGCATTACAAAAGCTGACTGAATCGAATTTACGGTTTGTAGTCAGTGTGGCAAAAGATTATCAGGGTCAGGGTTTGCCATTAACTGATCTGATTAATGAAGGAAATCTTGGTTTGATCAAAGCAGCCAAAAGGTTCGATGAAACAAGAGGTTTCAAATTCATCTCTTATGCTGTTTGGTGGATTCGTCAATCCATTCTCCAGGCGCTTGCCGAACATTCCAGAATCGTGCGGCTCCCTCTAAATCGTGTCGGGACAATCAGTAAAATCACCAAAGAAGCTGAAAATTTAGAGCAACAATACGAAAGAGCTCCGAGACAGGATGAGATTGCCCAGGGACTTGATCTTAAATCCGAAGAAGTATCCGACGCGATCAGAATATCCAGAAAACATCAATCGTTAAATGCCCCGTTTAGAGACGGTGAAAAAAATTCATTGATTGATGTCATAGAAGACGATGCCCAACCAACTCCGGATAACATTCTGATGTTGGATTCACTTCGATTGGAAATCCGGGATGCTCTGAACACACTCAAATCCCGTGAACGGGATGTTATTAAAATGTATTTTGGCATTGACCGGGAATATGCATTAACCCTTAACGAGATCGGTGAAGAATTTAATCTGACCCGTGAACGTATCCGTCAGATTAAGGAGAATGCAATTCGTCGATTAAGCCATAAATCACGAAGTGTAAAATTACGATCCTATCTGGGTTGAGTCAGGGAAGGAGGTGAATCTTAACGCAATGGTACAAGTAACCGTTCATCATAACGAAAATCTTGAAAAGGCAATCAGGCGTTTTAAAAAGAAGTTTGAAAAAGCCGGCATTCTAAAAGACATTAAGAAAAATGCCTATTTTATTAAACCAAGCGCTGAAAAACGCATGCGCAGGGCAAAAGCCGCCAAACGTGTACACAGGTTTGGTCCTAAGTAAGATCTTTCCCTTCTTTCTTAACAGAAGAAATTATAAAGAACCTTCACTTGATGTAAGTGAAGGTTCTTTTATTTTTTTATAGCGCTCTAAAATGATTTAAACTGGTCCAGCCAGTTTTTAACTTTTACGGTGATAGCTTCAGGCGTAAAACCAAATTCCTCCGCCAGTTTTTCATATGGCGCCGATTTGCCAAATTCTTCAATCCCAATTTTCAACATCGGCGCCCGGATGATATCGCCCCATCCCATCAAACTACAGGCTTCGATAACGACAACTTTCGTATTTCTCTGTGATAATATAAGTTCCTGATACTCTTTTGATTGTTGTCTGAAAATCTCCATCGATGGCATCGATACGACCCGAACGGAATAACCTTCAGCCGTTAATTGGTCACTGACTTCCAAAGCCAGTTGTAATTCGGAACCACTGGACACTAATATCAGATCAATATTTTTAGAATTTTCACCGGCTATTATATACGCCCCCTTATATACATCGGACAACGAAAAATCCGCCGGTCGGTTCAATGCCGGGACTTTCTGGCGAGTCAGAATCAATGCAGTGGGTCCCAGGTTATTTTTCAGAGCTAATATCCATGCCCCGGCAACCTCGGTTGCATCAGCCGGTCGAATTACAGTCAAATTGGGAATCGTTCTGAGAGCTGCAAGTTGTTCGACCGGTTGATGAGTTGGTCCGTCTTCCCCAAGAAAAATGCTGTCGTGTGTAAAAACATAGATGACCTGGAGTCCCATCATCGCTGCCAGGCGGATGGGCGGTCGCATGTAATCTGCAAATTGTAAAAATGTCGCCCCAAATGGAATTATACCGCCATATAGCGCCATTCCATTCAGAATCGCCCCCATGGCATGTTCCCGTATCCCGAAGTGAAAATTTCGTCCATTAAAATGATCTGCCCGGATCGAATTATAAGATTTTAAAAATGTGTTTGTTGAAGGAGATAAGTCTGCGGATCCGCCACAGAATCCCGGCAGATAATCGGCAATTTTCTGCATTACTGTGCCCGATAATTTTCTGGTTGCCGCACTATCACACGGTATATTATTCATTAAGTCGCCGCTTAATTTCTCTACCTGTTCTTTAACCCAATCTGAATCGGTTTGCCGGCTCAAATCCGGATTATCAATCTTCCAGGCGCTATACTCGTCCATCCATTTATTATATTCGTGGCTGAGGTCGCGTACCCGTTTGATAAATAATTCCGAAACTTCTTCGGGGATATAAAAGGATTTGTCGGCAGACCAACCCAGATTTTCCTTTGCGGCTTTGAGCTCGTATTCACCCAATGGCGCGCCATGAACACCCGCAGTATCCTGCTTGTTTGGCGCTCCGAAGCCGATATGGGTTCGCGCCTTGATCAATGTTGGTCGATCTGTTTCCAAAATTCCTTTCTCAAGGGCTTCTGCAATCTCCTGATGACTATGTCCATCAATTTGGATAACCTGCCAGCCATAGGCTTCGAACCGTTTGGCGACGGACTCGGAAAAAGCCAAGTCTGTGCCACCTTCGATGGAAATTTTATTATCATCGTAAAAATAGACAATGTTGCCCAGTTTCAAATGACCTGCGAGAGAAGCCGCTTCGGATGCCACACCCTCCATCAGATCGCCATCACTGACAATTCCGAAAATCCGGCGCTTTCCAAATAGTGACGTCTCTCTGTTTAACCGGGCAGCCGTCATCTTCGCAGCGATTGCCATTCCCACACCGGTAGCAAAACCTTGCCCTAACGGTCCGGTTGTCATTTCAACGCCCGGAGTGCATCCATATTCCGGATGACCGGGAGTTTTTGAACCCCACTGGCGGAAATTCTTTAGATCTTCGAGACTGATATCATACCTGCAAAGATGCAGCATTGCATAGAGTAATGTCGAACCATGACCGGCTGAAAGAATAAATCGGTCTCTTCCGGGCCAATTCGGATCTTCAGGATTGAATCGTAAATATTGGCTCCAAAGTACACACGCACAGTCCGCCATTCCCATGGGCATTCCGGGATGACCGGATTTAGCTTTTTCTACTGTATCAGCTGCGAGAAACCGAATCGTATTCGCGGTAAGATTGCTAATTTCTGAATTATTATAATTAGTATCCAATTGGCGCCTCTGATTTTATTGTTTATAAATACATTTTATTTTATTCATGATTTACCGAGCTTCATACCAAATTCTTTTCCGATGTCATTCAGAGTGTTAAACACTTTATCCTGCAGGGTGACAGTGGTTTTGTTTTTTACTTCCGCTTCGTATTCCTTTGCCCCGGCAACATAGATCCGATTCTGCCCATCTGCTTTTTCACTGTTTTTCAACATCTGAACGTATGAATCCATGTTTCCCTGAATCTCTTCCAATCCCATAAAGGCGTCGGGATCAATCTGTTGTATGAGTTAACGCAGGATAGCCACTTCCTTCCTTGCGACAACTGTATATAATATATTACGTTCTTTGCGGGTATAAAAGCCCTTTCCGCTAATCTCAGTACATTCTCTGCCCATGTCATCTGTTATAGCCTCGATAATGTCATCCTGTTTTTCACTGACAATGTAAAATGAACGCGCATAATCGATACCATCCAGAATAAGATCGGGCACTTTACTGGAAAAATAGAGTCCTTTTAATCACTAATCGCATTTTAAACAACTTTAAAAGATATAAAATTTACATTAAAATTTTAAGAAAAAGATTGAAGATTTCTAACATATCGAACAATCAATTCAAAAACCTAACTGTTCCTTCCATCGCGAATGTTATAAATAATTGGATAATTGAAAACCATGTTTTAATTTCACCGACGGAAATTAATGAGGCTTTACCAATGACAGAGAATAAATCCGGAAAAAGAAAAATTTCCCGTAAGAATACCATTAAAACCTTTGCTCTGGCGTCATTTCTAAATGATATGGGCTCTGATATCATTTACCCCATCTGGCCCCTTTTTGTCACATCCGTACTCGGCGCAAATATGGCCGTGCTCGGATTTATTGATGGGCTGGGTGAAGCCGTCGTATCGATCGCCAAAGCAATCTCCGGGTATCTTTCCGACAAAACACATAAACGAAAAGTATTCATCTGGTCAGGCTATATCATGGGCGCTCTATCCCGAATCGGATATGCGCTGTCAACCGTCTGGCTTCATCTAATTCCCTTTCGGATCCTGGACAGAGCCGGAAAAATCCGCAGCGCTCCCCGGGATGCTATCCTTGCCGATATCTCAACTAACGAGAATCGGGGTAAGATATTCGGTATACTCCGGGCTGCCGATCATCTTGGCGCCGTATTTGGTATTCTGATCTGTATCTTTCTCTTTAAAATCCTCGGCTACCGGTTACTCTTTCTACTGGCGTCAATACCTTCGCTAATCGGATCGGTTTTAATCATCAGAAATATTAAGGAGGATAAGCCCTCCGACAGTACAATATATAAAGGAATATCGTTCCGTGATTTAAGCCCCAATTTTATGCTCTTCTTAGTCCTCAGCGCCATTTTTGCAGTTGGGTCTTTTAGTTATTCTTTCCTGCTGATTTATGCCAAAGATTTTGGATTTCAGGTGGTTTTTGTCCCGGTTCTTTATTTAGTCTATACCGGAACGGCATCGCTGTCTGCGATTCCATTCGGCAAATTGGCTGATAGGATCGGTCGTAGAGCAGTTCTGTTGATCTCTTTCATCCTGTGGGCATCGGTAAGTTTAATCATTATACTCACCCACAATATGATTGCCGTCGGACTGATTTTTGTTCTGTTCGGAATGCACAAAGGCGCCATCGAGCCGGTTCAGAAAGCTTTTGTATCGGAATTAGCGCCGGTGAAATATCGCGCCAGCTGTCTCGGAGCTTACCAAATGGTTATCGGCTTGAGCGCTTTCCCCGCATCATTTATTGCTGGATTACTCTGGGATAAAATCAGTATGTTCGCGCCGTTTTATCTGAGCATTATTTTGACATTGATAGCAAGTATTCTCTTGTTTTTCGTTAGAGAGAAACGGACAAATGAACCATAATCCGGTGTAAATAGATTGGCTACGACACGGAGCATCGTTACCAGAAAATGTGAATCTGTATATGTCTGTGCAAATCTCCAATAGTCTATTTGTCCTTTACCAGTCGCTCCTGATAATCTTCATAATCCGGTAGCGCCCGGTCATAGTCTTCTGTCATCAAAGGCGATGATATAATATAATCCGCCGAGGCGCGGTTGCAGGCAACCGGGATATTCCAAACCACGGTGATTCTCAGCAGCGCCTTGATATCGGGATCGTGGGGCTGGGCTTCTAGAGGATCCCAGAAGAAAATCAACAGATCAATTTTTCCCGCCGAGATCATTGCACCGATCTGCAAATCTCCGCCCAGCGGACCACTCTGCATTTTATTCACATGAATATTCAATTCCTTTTCGACCAGTTTCCCGGTTGTGCCTGTGGCATATAATTCATGCTCCCGGAGCGTTCCGCTATTGTATTTGATCCACTCAACCAGATCATCCTTTTTATGATCGTGCGCAATTAGAGCAATTTTCATTTTTGTGACATCTTTATTCGGCATAGTATCCTCATGTTATTTCTATTCACGTCGAATCTAAAGATTTCCGTAATGACTAACCAACTATTTCAAACCGGAACCATCAAAGAGTTCATTACTATATGGAAAAAAACCTGTCAAGTAAAAGTAATATTTTACCGGATACCACTGCAAATACTTTGAAAATTAAAAGTAATTAAGCTATATTTTTTAATGCGAACGGAATTCAGACAGATTTAGGATGTTTTCTTGTTCCGTCGGGTCCTCAGACCGGGCGGCTATGAATAGGGTCGAAATAATGACAATACAATAATGGAGACAATCATGGCAAAAATCCAATTTCCAACAACCGTCAGGTTTATTTGATTCTTCTATCACAGATAAGATCATTTGAGTAAACCTGACAGGTGTAATGTCCGGCGGATTACCAAGTCCTTCTCACGGCTGAAAGATGGAAATGTAAAGCAATTAAGATAAATACAAAATCACAAATGACAAATCCCAAATCACAAACAAATCTCAATTACCAAAATTCTAAATCACAAACGAGAATATCCCGGGAATGGGCCGTTTTGGTCATTGAAAATTGGGATTTTGAATTTGTTTATTATTTGGTGCTTGTGATTTGGAATTTATTTCTTATTTGATACTTGCCTGCCCGATGCCAGGCGGGCACCGCCCGGCAACGGGCATCGGCCCGGACCGGTTAAAGATCGCGAATTGCCCTATCGTGAGGCTGTTTTATTATGTCTTGACAATAGAATAATGAATGATTAAAATAGAATCACATGAATAGAAGTCCACAAAATGGGTTGAAAAGTCTGTCTATAGAGAAACTTGTTTGTTTCTTGATTAAGAAACCTTCTGAAAAAGTTTCTGCATGGAGAAACCTGTTTTGGGCTAAATTGCGCAGGATAAACATAGGTTATGCGTAACTTACACATAAAGAGTGTCATAAAATAGTGCTGTGTTATAATCTAACTTTTATTTAATAATGGAGGGTATAATCATGATTGGAATGAACTTTGTCAGTTTTTTAATTTTATTGGTAATCAGTATTGTTGTCTCAGCGGTCCTGCATTTTGTTTTTAAGTACTATGTTAGGCCAGGCTGGAATTCATTCATTTCTAAGGTAATATTCGGATGGATTGGTGCCTGGCTGGGTTCTCCGGTATTTGGATACTGG
>JADHWC010000030.1 GCA_016783665.1 Fidelibacterota bacterium
CATTCCGGTCTGTTCCATCCCAGTTCAGCTTGTACGAACCCGCTGCCTGCTTGCCTTGCATAAGTGTTGTGACTTTTTCGCCGCGCATATTATAGACCGTAAGTTCAACCAAACCTTCATCAGGTAGATCATAGGAAATCGTCGTGACCGGATTAAACGGATTGGGATAATTCGGGTAAAGACGAAATTCTTTAGGAGCAGATCTTTTCATCGGGGTGGCTGATACAGGTCCGTGTAATTTAGTGTTTCCGCTGTAGTCCACATCTTCAAGTTTGTACCAGTATGTAACTCCATTGGTCAAGCCGTTGTCCACGTATTCATAATCATGCCGTTGAGATGAATTCCCCGCATTGGAAATTAATTCATCATTAATCATTAAAAATTGTCCGCCAGCTGGCGAATTGGAATTTGGGCTGCGGTAGATGTTGAAGCCGAGATTATCGATTTCGCTCTCGGTGGTCCATTTTAAAGTGATTCGTTCGTTACCAGCGACTGCGCAGAAATAGGAAAGTCCGACTGGGAGAGAATTATCGGAGGAGGTTGATGCTAAAGTATAATAATACCCATCAAGAAAATCGTGACTAAAAACTGTGAAATTAGGTGAACTGTATGAACCTGTTACTATGGTGGCGTCTGAAAATGTCCCATCAACGTCGACTAACAACCGCAAGTCACTACCATCCCCGATACCAAGATTGGTGCAGTCAAACATAACGTCTCCAGTAAGAGTGCCATATTCCTCAAGCCGCCAAACACGATTTAGACGACGGTTAATAGTACTCGGGACATCCGATGTGTTGGCAGTTAAAGCACCATTATCGTGCCCGAAAATTATGCAATCGGTATCAGAAATATTGCTATCCTCGATATTCATAATAGAGGATGAATTAGAAGTGTTGGAACTCCAGACTGCCCGAATATCTGTCTTATCCTTAACATTAGTTCCTGCAATAGGGACAGTGGAGGTCTGAAATGTAGCATTCTCGACGTCTCCTGTGTTACTATTATCGGAATAGTCATCGGTTGGGTCTGCCTGATCGTCAAAACGCCAGTAGCCTACCAAATATGACCACTCAGAATGATTACTATCAGCCTTTTTATGCATCCAATTACGAATCGTGGTGGTGTCAAGAGCCGTTGCTATCCAAATGCGAATCTCCTCGAAATAACCTTTGAAATCTCTGTCTCCGGGATAGTTATAATACCATCCTACATTCAGAGGGCGAGTGAATGTATTCATCGAATATGGAAGAGATTCAACATTTTCTAATCTATCGCCGTTAACGTAGAGTGAAAAATCATTACCTGAACGAACTACTGCTATATGATACCAGGAATTAAGATTCGGATCCCAGGAACGGGTAATATTCCTCATGTTACCACCAATATCTTTAAAATCGAATTTAAGATTGGCAGTGAGAAGCCAGTTTAATTCCCAGCCATAAGCGCCACCTTCATAAGTTGACATTAAGCATTTGCTATAACTTCCACCGGTTTTACTTTCAAAATAAACCCACAAATCGATTGTAAACTCTCCGCTTCCAAACTTCCAATCATCACTATTTGCAATACTTAAGTAATCTCCGACACCATCAAGATAGAGTGAATAGCCTGCTCCTTGGGCAAAGATCATCACAGGAAGAAGTAAAATTATCAATAAGCAAACAATTTTTCTTAAATGATTAACCATAGTTTTCTCCAACAGAACATTGCGAAAGTTCAATCAATGAATAGTGCAGAATTTTATAACTGTCAGAGAATTCTTAAGAAAAAACTTTCGCAAAGATATTATCTCCTATCGAATAAAAACCATCTTATTCGTTTTTAAATACTTACCGGTCGAGATTTGAAGAAAATATATCCCTGACGATAATATCTCACTGTTTTGATCTCTACCATCCCAACTCAATTGATACGAACCTACTTCCTGAAATCCCTTTAGAAGAGTTTTGACTCTTTCACCTCTGATATTATAAACAATAAGTTCCACATAACTTTCTTCCGGTAAATCATAAGCAATAGTTGTTACCGGATTGAATGGATTTGGATAATTGGGATACAAGCGGAATTCTGAAGGAATTACATTTTTCATCGGGATAGCTGATACAGGTCCGTGTAATTTAGTGTTTCCGCTGTAGTCCACATCTTCTAATTTGTACCAGTAAGTGATTCCATTGTTCACATCAAAATCGATGAAATCATAGTCTTTTCGGGAAGAAGAATTTCCAGCACTGGGGATCAATTGACCATTTATTATTTTATATTTTCTATTGGATTGAACACTGCGGTAGATATTAAAGCCGAGATTATCGATTTCGCTCTCGGTTGTCCATTTTAAAGTGATTCGTTCGTTACCAGCGACTGCGCAGAAATAGGAAAATCCGACTGGGAGAGAATTATCGGAGGAGGTTGATGCTAATGTATAGTAATATCCGTCTTTGAACGTCTGTCCACTAACAGTAAAGTCTGTACCGATATAAGTACCGGAAACTGCCGTCGCATCGGAGAATGTTCCATCCAGGTCTTCCAGCAGGCGCAGATCACTGCTTGTGCCGATGCCAAGACCCGAACATTCAAATACCAGATCACCTGTGAGTCCGGCATTGACTTCCAATCGCCAGACGCGGTTCAGCCGGCGGTCAATGCCATCGGGTTTATCGGATGTGTTCGGCGATAGACTGCCGTTGTCATGCCCGAAAGCGATGCGGTTGCTCCCTGAAACGTCGGAATCTGTAACGGTCAGGATGGAAGAGGCGTTCGAATTGTTGGCTGACCAGACAGAGATCAGATCAGTTTTGTCACTCGTGAAGGTCGTTGCCAGAGGTGCAACGTTCGTAATCCAGTAAGTACCCGAAAAATTTGTCAAAGTCCCATCCAGAGCAGATGTTCCCTCGACATTGTCAGCCGTTGTGCCTGTGCCTTCGTTGAATTTGTAATAAGCTACCAAACCTGTCTCACTACCGGTGAGTTCTTTAAATATGTTCTCCTGGATTTCTGTTGGTGTACGAACATCATTCCAGATGCGGATTTCATCAAGAGAACCGGGATAATACTGATTCCATTTATTACTTTTACCAATATATAAATTCCCGTTATTAATTAAATCTAAACCATTATATGATGTTGGATCAACTGCACTCGCAGATTCAGTCCCGTTGACGAATATTCTAAGACCTGAAGCGTTATCACGATCAAGAGTAATCGCAATGTGATACCCGGTATTATTTTGCAATTCAGATGAATTAATTACAGGTCCTGATAGTCCATTAAATATCTGAAATTGAATATAACCGCCAGTGTGTCTAATCTGGTAACCTATATTTGACTGAAGGTCTGATGAGTATCGTTTGTCCAAGAATATTTTACTTTTTGAAATTGAATCTGCACTCATCCAAAATTCGATCGTTAAATCATTTGTACCTAAATCGAGGTTGTCATTATCACTGACTAACACGTAATCATTACTCCCATCAAAATCCAGTGCATATCCGCCAATGGGAGCGGTTGAGGTTGTCCAAGTCGGATTATTAGTCAAAGTTCCGTCATGGTGATTAGATGTTTCATCATAGGCTGTTGTACCGGTATTTTCATTGAACTGCCAATAGGCAACTAAATCGCTGGCTGAGGATGAGACATGAGTATGCATATTTTCCTGGATTTCTGAAGCGGTGCGGGCATCATTCCAGATGCGAAATTCATCAATCTTCCCTTTAAACGTTCCGGCAGATGTGTTTTGCTCATCACCAATCAGAAAATAATCTGTCACCGGTTGTAGAGATGAAACAGCGCCGGATAATGTTTCTGTCCCGAACAATCTCCCATTTAGATAAAGTGAAACTGAAGAAGAACTATTTAGAGCCAGTGCAATATGCGCCCATTGATCATAAAGACCGATAAATGCATCGGTGAAAATTGCGTCGCAGGAATAGCCATAGAAATAGATATCATCTGTAACTGTGCTGCTACTGTTCACTCTCAGGCCTCTGGCCTGCCCATGAGCCCCAACTGTATTTCCCCAAAATGAATTATTCGTTTCTCCGGATGCTGTCCAAAACCAACCCTCAAAAGTCCCACTGCTAGTTGGAAGAGCAAACGTACCTATGGTTTTCACATAATCATCACTCCCATCAAAACTCAGCGCATATCCACCTGCCTGGGCAACCAATATGTACGACATAAATATTATCAACAATAAAAGAGCAATTGATTTTTTACACGTAAAAAAACTCCTTTGGTTTTTGAGCAAATTAACTGAGTTTTTGCTCCGTAGCCAAATGATAGATATTAATCGGTATAGCATAAATGCCTAAATTTTTCCGATTTTATTTCACAGATAGATTAGAAATTATTTTCTATTTTGTCAAGCTTCTTTAAAGTGTTTCCAGGGTATGACAATAATTGTGCCACTTATTTAGCTTTGCTTGCTTTAGGATAGCAAAAATTGTAAATTGCCCGGCGTAGTGATAGCGATGGGGTTAAATAAAATAAAGATGAATAAAGCGTTCATAGAGAAAATCGCCAGACTTATCCGGATAGAGGTCCTTTCAAATGTACCTGAGAAAAGTGGTCCATTTATTAACGTCCCGTTGGCAATTAACAGGTTGAAGCGATGAAGGCAGCCGGGATTATACCTGCACGCTATCAGTCTGCCAGGCTGCCGGGAAAACCCCTTGTGAGAATTGACGGCAAACCTCTTATCCAGCATGTCTATGAAAATGCTTTAAAATGTAACAGTCTGGACTCGTTAATTGTAGCAACCGATGATGAGCGAATATTAAATGTGGTTCAGCAGTTTGGCGGCGAAGCAGTCATGACGCCATCCGGTTTATCGTCCGGCACTGATCGCTGCGCGTTTGTTGCCCGTTCAATGGATGTCGATATCGTTGTGAATATTCAGGGAGATGAACCTTTTTTGGATGCCAGTACAATCAACCAGGCAGTTGATCTTCTTAAGCACAACCCCGAAATGCAAGTTGTAACAGCCGCCAGAGCAGGAATCCGGAATGAAGAATTGGAGAATCCCAATATTGTCAAAGTACTGATCGATAAACACCAAAATGCCATGTATTTCAGTCGCCGGAATATCCCCTATATCAGGTCCAAAGGGCATTTGCAGTCTCATCCTGCCCTGGCTCATATCGGGTTATACGTATTCCGAAAATCCTATTTATTGCAATTTGTTAATATGCCTCCATCGACTCTGGAACAATTAGAGCAGCTGGAACAACTCCGCATCCTTGAAAACGGCGACCGGATACATGTTGTTTTAACCAATAAACTTTCAATGGGAATTGATACGCCGGAAGACGTCAAACAAGCGGAAAGGATATTAAAATCCCATGAAGCCTGAGGTGACGACTAAATTTATCTTTGTCACCGGTGGAGTTATTTCCGGGCTGGGAAAAGGAATTTCCAGCGCCTCCATTGGCTATCTTTTAAAATCGCGAGGATATCGGGTCACGATCCAGAAATTTGATCCATACTTAAATGTCGACCCCGGGACAATGAGTCCCTATCAACACGGAGAAGTTTACGTGCTTGAGGACGGCACCGAAACCGACCTGGATTTGGGACATTATGAACGCTTTATCGACGAAGATATGAGTTCCTGGAATAATACGACAACCGGCAAGGTCTATAACACGGTGATTACACGGGAACGCAGGGGTGACTATCTTGGCGCCACGGTTCAGGTAATTCCTCATATTACTGATGAAATAAAACGACGCATTATTGCGGTAAACAGGAATAAGAATTATAACATCGTTATTACTGAAGTCGGCGGTACGGTTGGTGATATAGAAAGTCTGCCTTTTCTGGAAGCAATCAGGCAATTTAGGCTCGATGTGGGACATGAAAATTGCATAAATGTTCATTTGACTCTGGTGCCTTATATTGAATCCAGTGGCGAGTTAAAAACCAAACCTACTCAACATAGTGTACAACGTCTTAGAGAAATCGGCATTCAGCCGGATATATTATTGTGCCGTACGAAATACCATCTTGATGAATCGGTTCGAAAAAAAATCGCCCTGTTTTGCAATGTTGCCTCAGAAGCCGTTATTGAAGCGTTCGATGCGGAAACGATTTATGAAATACCATTGATGCTGGACTCTCAACATCTGGGTGATCTGGCTCTTGATACTCTCAAATTGCCGAGAAAAAAATCTGAGCTACGCTCACTGGAAAAATTTGTAAATAAAATAAAAAATCCCGATAATGAAGTAACAATAGCCGTCTGTGGAAAATATACTCAGCTTCATGACGCTTATAAATCCATTATTGAGTCCTTTGTGCATGCCGGTGTGGAGAACGATTGCCAGGTAACAATTCGCTGGATCGAAGCTGAAGATATACGCTATGAAAATTCAGATCAATTGTTTGAAAAGGTCGATGGTGTATTAGTGCCCGGCGGGTTTGGTGATCGTGGGATTGAAGGAAAAATAGCTGCTGTCAGGAAAGCGCGCGAGAGTAATATTCCATTTTTCGGAATTTGTCTGGGATTACAGTGTGCTGTGATTGAATTTGCCCGGAACGTTAGCGGCATGGAAAATGCCGACAGTACGGAATTTAACAGTGATACAAAATTTCCGGTTATTGATTTGATGGAAGCTCAAAAAAGCATTTCCGGTAAAGGCGGCACTATGCGTCTGGGAGCTTATCCGGCAGAGATACAATCCGGTACGAAGACTTTTAAAATATATGGCAAAAAGGACATTACGGAACGTCACCGCCATCGCTATGAAGTTAATAATGAGTTCTTGCCCCGATTGATTGAAAAAGGATTGGTTATCGGAGCCATGAATAGAGATCTGGATTTGGTAGAAATGATCGAAGTACACGCTCATCCATGGTTTGTCGCCTGTCAGTTTCACCCGGAATTAAAGTCCCGGATCAATAAGGCTCACCCGCTTTTCCGTGAATTTGTGAAAGCGGCAATACATTACCATAAAGAGCACATGAAACATGACTAACGTTATTATCAATTCCATCAAGGTCGGCAAAGATCAACCGCTTTTGTTCATCCTGGGTCCCTGTGTGATCGAGAGTCGTGATCACACCCTGTTCATGGCGGAGCAGTTGAAAGAATTGACCGCAAGATTACAGGCACCGTTTATTTTTAAAGCGTCATTCGATAAAGCCAACCGCACATCGATTGAATCTTACCGGGGACCGGGAATAGAGAATGGTTTGAAGATCCTTGCCGAAGTAAAGCGTGAGTTCGAAGTGCCCGTCTTAACCGATATTCATGAAACGTCGCAGGTGATTCCGGCGTCGGAAGTAGTGGATATTTTGCAGATACCTGCATTCCTGTGTCGTCAAACCGATCTGCTGCTTGCCGCTGGAAACAGCGGAAAAGCGATTAATGTCAAAAAGGGACAATTTATTGCGCCCCATGATATGAAACACATTGTAGAAAAAATTGAATCTACCGGAAATAAACGCATTCTGCTGACTGACAGAGGAACCAGCTTCGGGTATGGCGGGCTCGTCTCGGACGTCCGTGTGATTCCCATTATGCAACAAACCGGCTACCCGGTCATTTTTGATGCGACTCATTCTGCTCAAATTCCCGGAGGTCAGACTACCGGTGGAAACCGAGAATATATTCCACATGTTGCCCGGGCAACGGTTGCCGCGGGAGTGGATGGAATTTTTATTGAGGTGCATGATAACGTTGATCAGTCAAAAAGCGACCGGGCAAGTCAATTTCCACTCGATCAACTTTCGAAACTACTTTCGGAACTTATAGCTATAAAAGACACAGTAAAGGGTTTTTATGACGAAAGATGAACTGACAACCCGGTTGCAAAAAATCAAACTGCTGATTGCGGATGTGGACGGTGTTTTTACCGATGGTTCACTCTACATTGGTGATAACGGGGATGAATTCAAACAGTTCCATGTTTTAGATGGAGCTGGAATCGCTCTTCTAAAAGCTGTAAATTTTCCGATAGCGGTCATCTCCGGGCGGAATTCCGGGGTGACTACCCAGCGCATGCGCGAATTGGGTCTTGAGGAACACCTTTATCAGGGTAATCTTGCAAAAATTGAACCTTATCGGGAAATCAGGGAGTCGTTTCATCTTGATGATTCGGAAATCGTCTATATCGGTGATGATCTTGTGGATATTCCGCTGATTCGCCGGGTTGGCGTCGGAATTGCCGTTGCCAATGCCTTACCGGAAGTACAAAAAACCGCGATCTATATTACCAGGGCAAAAGGCGGACAGGGAGCTGTTCGGGAAGTCATCGAATTAATTCTTAAAGCCCAGAATAAATTTGATATTGCCGTTGAGAAAATAACAAAAGATACATATAAGGATTCATAATTTATGCCATCATCCTACTTAGAAAAAGCCAGAGAACTTATTCGGGTCGAATCCAGAGCAATCGCTGATCTGGAAAACAGGATCGATGAAAATTTTATTAAGGTTATTGAATTATTGTATCATATAAGTGGAAAAGTCATCTTGACCGGCGTGGGCAAATCCGGACTGATCGGACGAAAAATCGCCGCAACATTATCATCGACCGGTACTCCCAGTTTTTTTATTCATGCTTATGAAGCCGGGCATGGCGATTTAGGCGGGATCAGCAAACATGATGCATTGATTGTGATTTCAAATAGCGGTGAAAACAGTGAAATCATTCATATGATTCCATATGTTAAAAAATTAAAAATTCCTGTTATCGGATTTATTGGAAAATGTGATTCCTCACTTGTCCCAAAATGTGATCTTGTCATAGATACCGGCGTCAAAGAAGAAGCATGTCCGCTTGGAATTGTACCAACTGCCAGCACGGTAGTTACTTTGGCAATGGGAGACGCCCTGGCAGTTGCCCTGATGGATAAACGCAAATTTAAAGAAACAGACTTTGCCGGACTGCATCCGGGAGGTACTTTGGGAAGACGATTGCTTACCACTGTCCGCGATCTAATGCATACCGGTGATAAAATTCCGTTTGCTTACATGAAGGATACAATGAAGCATGTTTTGTTCATTATGACAAAAAAGGGACTTGGCGTCGTCGGTATTTTGGATGAGGATGAAAATTTAGCGGGCGTCATTACCGATGGTGATTTACGGAGAGGATTGGAACGAACGAAGAATTTTCTAATTATGTCTCCGAAAGATATTATGACATCGCGTCCAAAGTCGATAAACTCGGCAACTCTTGCGATAGACGCTTTGCATCAAATGGAAAAATTCTCGGTTACAAATCTATTTGTGTATGATGGAGAAAAAACCGGCAAACCAGTTGGGATCATTCATATCCATGATATTCTGCGCTATGGTATAATGGCATGAGAAAATTTGTTATCTACCTGATATCGATTTTATTGTATTTTTCCTGTTCTACGGTGGAAGAAGACGCTGTCAGCGCGGAGGAAAAACAATATCCCGATCAGGAAAGCTGGAATACTGAAATCATTTTGACGAAAGATGGTCAAAAAAAGGCTACTGTTCTTGCTGGACATTTAACAAAAAACAACGATGAATCAGTTGTCGTATTGGATGAATCGGTGGATATTGATTTTTTCGATGAAGAGCAGTCGCATATTTCTCATCTGAAATCCCTGCGCGCCCGCGTGAACGAACGCACGAATGATCTGATTGCGGAAGGTAACGTGGTTGTCGTTTCGGATAGCGGTGTGACTCTGTTTACCGAAGAATTGCGCTGGGAGCATAAACGGGAACGGATCTTGTCGAAGGTATTTATCACGCTGATTAGTGATTTTGATACGCTTACCGGAATTGGGTTTGAATCTGATTCCGACTTGAAGAACTGGATAATTGAAAAGCCCGCCGGGGTTACGGATCGAACATTAAAATGAATTTTAGGTGATTTTGGAAGAAGCTATAACTCAGAAAAAAATTCTGCGAGGTAAATATCTTACTAAAATTTATGGCAAACGAACAGTCGTTAATCATATCTCTATCGAAGTCGGCAAGGGCGAAGCCGTCGGTTTATTGGGACCCAATGGGGCTGGCAAAACGACCACGTTTCATATGTTCACCGGAATGCTCAAACCGTCATCCGGTGAAGTATTTATCAATGACCGGGACGTCACCCATTTACCTATGTATAAACGGGCTCAGCTGGGAATTGGTTATTTATCTCAGGAACCATCCGTGTTTCGCAAACTAACGGTGGAAGAAAATTTGCTGCTGGTTTTGCAGACCTTAGGAATTAGCCGAAAAGAACAGCTGGAACGTCTTGAAGTCTTACTGGATGAATTGAACATCCGCAAATACAGAAAAAGTAAGGCATATACGCTGTCCGGCGGCGAACGTCGGCGAACAGAATTAACCCGTGCGCTGGTAACAAATCCCGACTTTATTTTATTGGACGAACCCTTTGTTGGCGTCGATCCCATCGCTGTCGAAGATATCCAAAAGATCATCCTCGGATTAAAAAACCGGAACATCGGTGTGCTGATCACCGATCATAATGTGCATGAAACATTATCAATAACCGACCGATCGTATTTGATGTTTGAAGGTAATATATTAAAAGCCGGCTCATCGGAATATTTAGCAAATGATGAAGACGCTAAACGGCTATATTTAGGAGACGGTTTCCGACTGGACAGATAATGCAGCTATCCCACTCTCAGATTCAAAAACTCTCTCAGGAACTTCGCTTAACGCCACAGCAAATTTTACAATCGACGATCCTGCAATTGACAACATTAGCGCTTGAAGCGAAAGTTACTCAGGAACTGGAGCAGAATCCGGTACTGGAAGAAATAGAACCGGAAGAGCAGCCCGCTGAGGAAGAGAAAGCATCGGATCAGGATGACGAAAACGAGATTGACTGGGAAGAGATACTTCATCAAAATGATGATTATGAAGCAAAAGCAGAATATGATCGCAGTAAAGAGGAATACCGACCGGTTCAGGTTTCTCCGCGGGGACTCGTAGATCATTTATTTGATCAATTGAAATTAATGAATCTAAAACCGGTTGAAGAAAATATTGCTAATGAAATAATCTGGAACATTGATGAGCGAGGATATTTAACCGTTCCCATAGAGAATATTGCGTTTGGTTCATCAGTTTCTCCCGCGATTGTCGAAAGAGTGTTAAAACAGCTTCAGCAAATGGATCCGCCCGGGATCTGCGCCCGTGATTTACAGGAATGCCTGCTTATACAACTCAGGCAAATGGAAAATGTCGATGATGCTATCTTAATTATTCAGGATCATTTTGATGATTTTGCCAACCGGCGCTTTCAGCGAATAATAAAAAGTCTTGGGTGGAACAGAGAACGGATCCAGCAGGTGCAGGATACGGTGATGAAACTTAATCCGAAACCCGGCGTTTCACTGCTTGGTTCCGATCCGAATTATGTGTTGCCGGATTTGATTGTTGAAAAAGTGGGTGACGAATTTGTCATTGAAGTAAATGACTCCAGAGTTCCGGAGTTGCGCATCAATTCCGGATATTTACAGATGATATCCAATAGTAAGAAGCTCGAAACGGAAGCCAAACATTATCTCAAGAAGAAGATCGACATGGCAAAATGGTTTATTCAGTCTATTCACCAGCGCCGCCTGACTATAATTAAAGTGATGAAAGCAATAATTAACCGGCAAAGCAGCTTTTTTGATGACCCCCGGAATCCGCTGAAACCGATGATCCTGAAGGACATCGCAGAAGATGTTAATATGGATATTTCCACTATCAGTCGCGTTTCAAATGGAAAATATGTTCAGCTGAGTTCAGGAATATATGAATTGAAATATTTTTTCAACGGAGGAATGGTTGATGACAGCGGAGAAGAGGTCTCAACCCGAATCATTAAAGATAAATTGAAACAGATCATCGATTCTGAAAATAAACACAAACCCTATAGCGATGATCATTTAGCACAATTATTGAAAAAGGAGGGTTTTCCGATAGCCCGCCGGACTGTGGCAAAATATCGGGAACAGTCAAAAATTCCCGTAGCGCGTCTACGGCGAAGTATATAACGAAGTATAAAACAAAGGAGGTTGAAATGGCTTGGAAAAAAATTAAAATAGGAGATAGTGAGTTTGAGGTGTCTTCATCCCAGACATGGCTGGTGGTTGCGGCAGCTATTTTCATTGTAGTAGTCGTTACGGTGGCAATGTCGTTCTACACAATTGACGCAAATGAAAACGGTGTTATCTTGCGATTTGGGAAATATAATAAAACGACCTATCCGGGACTTCATTTGAAATTCCCCTGGGGTATTGACAAACTCTATACGGTTCGTGTGGATTATCAATGGAAAGAGGAGTTTGGCTTTCGGACAGCGCGCCCGGGAGTTAAAACCATCTATTCGAAAACTCAGTATAGTGATGAATCCTGGATGCTGACCGGTGACTTAAACATTGCGGACGTTCAATGGATCGTCCAATATAAGATTAAGGACCCGGTAAAATTCCTGTTTAAGGTGCGAGGACAGAGTGGAACTATTCGGAATGTCGCCGAAGCAGCCATGCGATTTGTAGTAGGTGACAGGGCATTTCGTGAAGTTCTGCAAACCGACCGCCGGGAAGTGGCGCTTCTTATGAAAGATTATATGCAGGAAACCCTTGATGCATACGACCTAGGTGTGAATATTGAACTGGTACAGTTGATTACGGTGCAGCCACCGGGACCGGTTTTTGATTCCTTCAATGAGGTAAACCGGGCAAAACAGGAGCAGGAAACGGCAATTAACGAAGCCAACCAGGCTTATAACAAAGAGATCTTTAGGGCTCAGGGTGAAGCCGAACGGCTCATCCAGGAAGCTAGTGGATACGGCATCGACCGCACCAACCGGGCGAGTGGCGACGCACAACTCTTTACATCCGTTTTTAATGAATATAAGAAGGCAAGAGAAGTAACCCGCCAGCGCCTGTATCTTGAAACAATGGAAACGGTTATGAAGAATGTTGAAGAAAAAATCCTGATAGATAAAGAGGTGAAAAGTCTCGTGCCGCTTCTGAATCTTGGCGGAATGGGGGTGGCAAAATGAAAACAGGAAAAATAGTATTGCTGCTGGCATTAGTTGTTCTTGTGGCATTTATCGGCGCTGCAATTTTTATTCTGAATGAGACGCAACAGGCAATAATCACACAATTTGGAAAACCGGTCGGTCAACCGATAACAACTGCAGGAATTCATTTCAAAATTCCGTTTATCCAGAAGGTAACTATTTTTGATAAGCGTATCCTGGAATGGGACGGAAATCCCCAGGAGATTCCGACCAAAGATAATAAGTTTATTTATATTGATACTTTTGCCCGCTGGCGCATTTCAGATGCACTGGCGTTTTATATGAGCAACCGCAGTGAAATGGTCGGCTATTCCCGTCTCGATGTTCTGCTTGACGGTGCTGTTCGTGATGAAGTTTCAAATCATACGCTGCCGGAAATTGTGCGTAGTTCCGACCGTACTATGGCGATCGTTGAAGTTGAATCCGCCGGTTACGACACTGAAATCGATTCCCGCAGAATTCAGGAATTAAATGTTGAGGGCATGAGAAGTAAAATCACAAATACGATTATTGTAAATGTTAAAAAAAAGTTACAAGAACTTAATCTGGGTATCGAAATCATTGACCTTCAGGTCAAAAAGATCGATTATAATAGAGAAGTTCAGAAAAAGGTATTTGACCGCATGATCTCCGAGCAGAAGCGCATTGCGGAAAAATACCGGGCAACCGGTCAGGGTAAGAAACAAGAAATTATCGGTAAGCAAATTAGGAAAAAGAAAGAAATTTTATCGGGAGCATATCTCGAAGCACAACAGATTCGTGGTAAAGCCGATGCGAAAGCGGTAAAGATTTACGGTGATGCTTATAACCGGTCAGCTGATTCGAGAGATTTTTATAAATTTCTGCGTACACTTGACATTTATAAGAAGACGATTGATTCATCGACGACGCTGATTATGTCGACGGAAAATGAATTTCTACAGTATTTGGGTTCGACAAAATAATCAGCAGAATTGATCGGTAAAAAAGGATACTCAATGGTATGGAAAGTTATAATAATCCAGATAGGAAAAATCACGTTCGCTCGACAACTGTGATCGGAATCCGGCGGGATGGCAAGGTTGCCATGGGAAGTGACGGACAGGTAACCATTGGCAATACGGTTATGAAACACAACACCCGCAAGATCCGTAAATTGTATAACGACAAAATACTGGTTGGATTTGCCGGCGCATCTGCGGATGCCTTCACACTTTTTGAAAAGTTTGAAGGCGAATTGGAAAAATACAAAGGCAATGTTCATCGGGCAGCCGTAGAACTGGCAAAACTCTGGCGAACCGATAAATATTTACGGCGTCTGGAAGCATTACTGACTGTCATGGATACCAAAACGTTGCTGGTTATATCCGGAACCGGAGACGTCATAGAACCTGATGATGATATTATTGCGATTGGATCAGGTGGACCATTCGCGCTGGCAGCTGCCCGGGCGTTATTCAAACACAGTCAGCTATCCGCCAGAGAGATCGTTGAAGAGTCCTTAATTATTGCATCGAATATATGTATTTACACAAACGACAAATTGACAATAATGGAACTATGAAACAAAAAGAATTAACACCTCGCGAAATCGTAAAAGAACTGGACGCCTATATCGTCGGTCAGGATAATGCAAAAAAAGCTGTGGCGATTGCACTGCGTAACCGCTGGCGCCGCCAACGCGTTGAAGGGCAAATTAAAGAAGATATTCTCCCGAATAACATCATCTTGATTGGTCCTACCGGTGTTGGAAAAACCGAAATTGCCCGTCGCTTATCGAATTTATCACACGCACCCTTTATCAAGGTTGAAGCATCCAAGTTCACTGAAGTCGGTTATGTAGGTAGAGATGTGGAGTCGATCATCCGGGATCTGATGAATATATCCGTCAATCTTGTCAAAGCGGAACGGATTGCAGAAGTAAATGAGCAGGCGTCTATTATGGCAATCGAGCGAATTCTGGATATTCTTCTTCCGCCACGGGAAAGTGCCCGTAATTCGGAGTCATCCCCGGAAAAACCTGATGATCAGCTGAACCGGACCCGTGAAAAATTCCGTGAAATGCTTGATAAAGGATCGTTAGATGGACGTGTGATAGAAATTACGGTCCAAAAAGGCGGCACACCAATGATGCAGGTCTTCGGTCCCGCCGGTATGGAAGAAATGGGGCTCAACCTGACCGAAATGTTGGGAAGCGCTTTTCCGAAAAAGAAAAAGATCCAGAAAACCACTATCGAAGAAGCCCGGAAAATATTTACCAATGAAGAATCCGAAAAGCTGATTGATATGGACCGTATCATTCAGGAAGCAGTCCGGCGGGTTGAAGAATCCGGGATCGTATTTTTAGATGAAATTGACAAAATCGCATCCAGTCACGGCGATTCCGGTCGGGGACCCGACGTTTCGAGGGAAGGCGTACAGCGGGATATTCTGCCAATTGTCGAAGGCTCAAATGTCCAGACGAAATTCGGAGTAGTAAAAACCGATCACATCCTATTTATCTCTGCGGGCGCATTTCATAGGACGAAACCGTCCGATCTAATTCCGGAACTTCAGGGACGTTTTCCGATTCGAGTGGAGATGGAGAGCCTCGGCAAAGAGGAATTCATTAAGATTCTGCAAAATCCGCGCAATGCGCTGCTTAAACAGTATGCCGCTTTATTAAAGACGGAAGGCGTTAAATTGATCATTGAAGAGGATGCGGTTGAGGAAATTGCCCAGCTTGCAGCCGAAGTAAATGAGAAAATGGAAAATATTGGCGCCCGACGTTTACACACAATTCTGACCACATTGTTAGAGGATATGCTATTTAAGATACCGGATAAATCAATCAAGGAAGTAAAGATCAGCAAAGACATTGTTAAAAAAAGACTATCCAAAATTATTAAAGACAGAGACTTGAGCCGATATATTCTTTAGGAGGATTGAATGAAAAGAGATTTTATTCATACTACCGATTTTTCGACTGAAGAGATCAGGGAAGTTTTTGAATTAACTGCACAAATGAAAGCTTCTGTAAAAGAAGGAACAGAATACACGCCGCTTAAGGGCGCAAATATGGCAATGATCTTTGCCAAACCTTCTGCCAGAACCCGGATCTCCTTTGAAACCGGAATGTCCCAGCTCGGCGGACATGCCATTTATTTAGGTCCTAATGATATCGGCATAGGAAAACGGGAAGCGATCAAAGATATCGCCAGAGTAATTTCGCGCTACGACGATCTTATTATGGCTCGTCTGTTTGAGCACGCTCATATGCTGGAACTGGCGAAGTATGCCACGGTTCCGGTAATTAATGGACTTACAGATTTGAATCATCCGTGTCAGGTTATGGCGGACATCTTCACTGTGCTCGAACACAGGCAACATCTTAATGACCTGAAAGTTGCATTTATAGGTGACGGGAATAATGTGGCGAATTCATGGATTAACCTGGCGGCCCGGCTGCCTATGCATTTTGTATTGGCGTCTCCGAGTGGCTACGATCCGGATGAAACAATTCTGAACAATGCCAGGAATGTTGGGATCAGCAGAATAGATATTCTCCGGGATCCGGTCGAAGCTGTTCGTGATGCCGATGTAATTTATACGGATGTCTGGGCGAGTATGGGGCAGGAAGAAGAAGCCGAACAACGCTGCCAGGACTTTATGCCTTTTCAGATCAATAGTGAATTAATGAAACATGCAAAACAGGAATCGCTTGTAATGCATTGCCTGCCGGCACACCGTGGTGATGAAATAACTGATGACGTAATCGATGGTCCGAATTCAATTGTATTTGATGAAGCCGAAAACCGAATGCATATCCAGAAAGCGATCATCGTTAAACTGATGCTTGGATAATCACCCTATTACATTCTTAAAAGCCTTTCGGAACAGGATTTCGAAAGGCTTTTCTGTTTTTACCTCAAAAAGGATGATTTCGTAAAAAGCATCAAAACTGTCATTCCCTCATAGAGGTTTCTTTGAGATGAACGAGGTACGAGTGCTTCAAAGATGTCCCCGGTGGGAAAGAATCTCTACTGGATTCTCGCCCGCCTGCTCCCGAAGGGCGGGCAGGTCGGAGATTCTTCCCCGACATTCGTCGGGACAGGCTTTCGCTTCGCTCATCAGAACGATACATAGAATCAATTTTTATCACATAGAGATCCTTCATAGAAGTCCTCCGTGACCTTTGGGACGAAACCATCAAAAAGGAATCAGGTAATTCAAGATCTACGGGATGCACTTAACCGTGTAAAGACACTCAGTGGCTTAATACCGATTTGCTCAGGCTGTAAGAAAGTCCGTGATGACCAGGGATATTGGAGCAATGTTGAACTCTATATCAGTAGACACTCGGAGGTGGAATTCAGCCATGGTTTATGCAATGACTGTATGGAAAAATTATACCCGGAACAATATAGAAGGTTAAAAGAGGAGGGGAAACTCCGCAGCCAGCAATAAATCATTCGGATGAATCTCTGTCTTGAGACTGCCTGGTTTTTTCCCGCCTGTGATCAATTATAGATTTAATAATAATTATTGGTAAGACGATATATATAATCCCGTTTATATACTGATCGCAAATATTGCTGGGCCACGGGAATGGACGAAAAATAAAATAATCGGTGGCATGACCCCTAAATAGAATTTCCAGTACATTTCCCATGGCTCCGATCGTCAAAGCAAGAATCACCGAATAAATAATTCGATTGCTCCGATCAAGATTTTCTTTCAGGATCGATTTTGATATAGAAAATATTAAAATGCTAACAAAAATTAATCCGGTTAGCGCCCAAATGAAGTGATTCTTGATTGGTCCGAAAAGAAAGTGATAACCGGTATTATGAGTCCGATAGAAAAATAAAAAAGGCAGGAATGTTGAAACAGTTTTTTCGAAAGGCAAAAGTGAGTTGGCGATATATTTAGTCAGAAAATCAATACCAAGAAGAATAATTCCTCCACTGAATGCATAGCCAAGAATAGATTTCCGTTTTTCCATGAATAATTCCTTTTGTTCAGAATTCGGCATTAACGACGCGAGTGTCGATATTGAGCTAAAAACCGGGTTGGATTTTCCCTGGATCCTCGAATTCTCCTGAATAAGGAGATATATATTTGTTCAATTTCAGGGGATTGCCGCTCCGCTGTTGGATTCAGCACTAATCCCTGTAATACATGTCCCCATCCCTCTAATAATTCTCCGGTTTGGGCTTGAATTGCTCCCAATAAAATCAAGGCATTCTCACGTTCAAGGCTGCCATATTTGGATACCTGGGAAATTAGATTCAGGGCATACTGATAGTTGCCTTGGTGAAAAGCATTCCAGGCAAGTTTTAGGTATAGCCGGAAATTCAGATCATGGTGCAGCGAATCATGTTTAGCAGACTCCTGTGCATCAGAATATTGAATGCTTAGATTTTCATAAATGGTGTTCAGAATTGCTTTGATCAGAAATTTACTTGACAGATCGATCAAGCTGCTGTCACTGCATTCGAGGAGTTTATCAGAAAGAAATATTAGGCGCTCCGCATCACTGTATTCAGATTGCATCAGATGAGCGCCGAACTTAAAATACAATTTATTGCGAATGCTGTCGGTACTCAAACTCTGGTCAAGATAAGGTAATAAGGCAATCGAAGTAGCGGAAGGAAGCGGTAACATATTATCATAATGTAGCGCGTTATTAACATTGTGATCAATAGATGCTGTGTCAGTATATAAGTTAGTGAATATAAATTGATAAAGAGTCGTTCGTATCTGAGGATCTGACCGGATCAGTAACTGATCTATCGCAAATTGTATTGCGGATTCACTATCATCTGAATCGGCGCCAAGGATTTGTAAAACATTACCGATAGCTTTTGATATGCTGTCACTTTCAGGATAATCGGATATGAATTTTATTAATGCGCTGCAGCGGGTTTTTGGCGCTTCAATATTTTGGATAGATTGAAATGCCTCCATTTCTTTTCTTGATAAGCAGGAATATATAATTCCAATCATCATTATGAAAATGAAAAGAATCCTTATTTGTCTTATTGCCCTGATAACGATCTTCATAAATAATTAGTATTTTCTATTTCTTTTTTATTAGACGTTGCCATCCGAAAAGCGGCGTGCGCAAAGGCATGTAACCGGAACCAGCGGACCTAATATCCTGTAAAGAAATAAAAATATCAGGATCAATTTCATGTGCTAAGCTAAGTAGAAATTTTACTTGTTTACGGGGAACAATGCTGAAAATTATATTAACCTGTCCCTTTCCTCCGGTGGCTTTAATAACCGTTGCTCCAAATCCGGCGTCGCGAAGCGCCATTGGTAGTACATCTATAGTATTACGCGTAATAATGCGGACAGCCTGCAATCCCAAACCAATTTTCTCATCAATTAATATTCCAATAAAATTGCCAAAGGCAAAACCTAATCCATATGCCAGAAAACAGGCGATATTTGAAAGATGCTGAAATACCTGAGAAATTGCCAGCAGCCAGATGGAGATTTCGATGAATCCCAGAAAAGCCGCAGCGCCTTTTTTACCCTTTGAGACTAAAATGATTCGGAATGTGCCGATAGAAACATCAGTCACGCGGGCTATAAAAATTAATAATGGGACAAATATCCAGGTAATTAACCAGGTATCGTTTGTTAAAATATCCATCTGACTTATTGTTTATAATTACTCAAATAGTTCAATATTTCCACCGGTATGAATAAAAACAACGGTTTCATCGGGAGTGATTTTACCTGAGCGGCAGTAGTCGATCAACCCATGGGCAGCTTTTCCGGTATATACATAATCCAGGAAAATACCCTCATTTTTGGCAAATAATTCCACGGCTTCCTCGCATCCGGCAGTTCGGATACCGTAACCTTTTCCGATATAGTTTTCATCTACATTAATGATTGATCTGGGAATCTGAATATTGAGAAAATCGCCGGCAGATTGTGCCAGATCATAAACATTTTTCTCCAATTCGTCTTTGGGAACATCTACGCTCATTCCGATGATCTCTCCTGACCAGCCGGTAATTGTCTGACCTGCAACTAACCCCGCCTGTGTTCCGGCCGATGATGACGCATGGATCACTTTATCGACTACGATTTGTTGAAGTTCAAAGTCATCCATCAGTTCGCCCCAACCGGCAATATAACCGAGAGTTCCGATTGAAGTCGAGCCGCCGGGAGGCAGGAAATAGACATTTTTTCCATTATATTCAAGTTGATTTTTTATCTCAAGCGCTTTCTTCATGCGTTCTTCCGGATCTATTGTGTCAATATGATAGATCGTTGCGTCTAAAAGATGATCAATAAGCAGGTTGCCGGTCGGATTTTTCGGTTCTTTTCCATTCAGGATCAGATGAACCGTTAGTCCGTACTTTGCACCGACACATGAGAGTATCCTGCAAAAATTTGATTGATTTGCTCCGATTCCAATGATGGTGTCACATCCTTTTTTTAAAGCATCGGCGATCAGAAAATCGAATTTACGGGTTTTATTTCCTCCAAAAGCAAAACCGGTCAGGTCATCCCGTTTGATATATATGTTGCATTCCAACAACTTGGATAGGGAATTCATACGGTACAAAGGTGTTGGCACCAGCGAAACAGGTTCCTGATCCATCTGTGACAGTAAATCATCAATTATTTTCATCTGCATTCTCCAATTGTTAGTTAACAGGAAATTACGATTATGATTTTATTTTTAAAAGCATATCTGAATAGGATTCCATTATCAGGTCTTCGGTTTGTATTTTTAAAATTTTCATAAGGTTCTGGCATTGTTCAAGCAACACCTTATGAGAATATCGGTTCTCATTATCAATCGCTTCAATTTCAATAAAAGTACCGAGTTTTAAGACTGTATCCAAATGGATTTTTATGTTGTTAATAAAATAGATTTCCCGTTGTTTGTCAACCGTTACTGTTTTTTTCAATGCGGCTGACAGCACATTATCAAGACTTTCAGGTTGATCTGTGCGGTATAAATTGATATGCGAGACTTTCGGATATTTCTGCTGTTGTCGCCGATACAAGATAAGGGCTTTTTCAATATTCCCGATTCGGAGTTTTAATTTGCCTTCCGGTGTTTCATAATAGTGATCCACTTGATGATCCAACCCGATATAGTTTGCCCGGCAGGATAGGATAATTTTTCGAATCCTCTCTAAGTCCCGGCATATAGCTTTAATCTCAACATTTGTGATTGACATAGCGTTCATAATGTAAAAATATTTTCGATTGAGCCCAGCAACTTTTTCGGGTTTGTGAAAAATTTATCGAAGTTTTGTTTATATATGGTTGATTTAACTTGAAAAATCTTCTAAAAATATTCATATTCAGGATGATGAAGATGTTAAAATTAAATAGCATATTAATGATCATCCTGTTTGGTGCCTGTTTATTTGGTTCAATCCCGACCGGCATGGAGTATAAAAAAATAAAAAAACAGCTACCCGGAACTTCACGCAGTATGTTCAAACAAGCAAACACATATTTAAAGAAGAAACAGTATATTCATGCAAAAAAGCTATACGACAGGATAATTAAGCGCCAGGAAAATTTTTATGCTTATTGGGGCTATGCCTGGTCTGAATGGCAACTGGATAACAATAAAAATGCGCGAGCGTTGTTTTATAAAGCCTTTAATATCAACGATTCTTTATATTCCTTTCTAAATAATTATGCGGAATTTGCCCGGCAAATCGAGACTGATTGGAGCGTCATTCGCCGGATAGCAAACGCTATGTACCGTTGTAAGAATAATGATGATGCTCTGTTGCTAATTTTGGATCACGTTGTTAAACCGAACGATGAACGTGAAGCGCTGAAATTTTTCAAAGAATTGCGGAAAGCATATCCGGACAACCCCAATATCAACGTTTATTATGCAATATTGTTGTGTGATATCGGAAAAAGCGAGGATGCTGTCGCGCAAGTGCAATCTGTAATAGACATAGCCGCCGATCCGTTTCATTTGAAAATGATTGAACGTATTTTAGCAAACAACGGCTATTTGATTGATGCAGCAAGAGTATGTGATAATCTCGGTCGGCTGGCTAAGAATTCGGCATATACATACGACGCTTGGGGACACCTCGAATTTAAACAGGGTCATTATGAAAATGCTGCGATTTATTATCAAAAAGCGCTCCATTTTGATTACAGTAAGCAAATATTAATGACGCTTGCCCGGTTGTATCATTTTTATTTAAATGATCCCAGGAAAGCGATTTACTACAGTAAGGCTGCTCTCCAGATCGACCGATCAATTGCAGATGCATACTTCATCATGGCGGAAAGCGCTCGAAAATCCGGGAACCTCGACAAAGCCTTTCGTTATTCCATAAGCCAGCTGGAATTGCTGCCTGAACATCCTCATCCCCATTACTACCACGGGAAATTGCTGTATGAAAAGAAACTCTATCGGGAAGCCATCCCGTATCTGGAGAAAGCGGTGGCGATCAGTCCTGATGTGCAACGGTATCGATTAGTATTGGCAAAATGTTATGGCGGCGCCGGTCTCCTAAATAAAGCAAGCCAGACATACAAGAACTTTCTAAATGAACCTTTAAAGGATTTATGGACAGAAGAAGAAATGCTCAGGGAAGATCCTCCCAAGCCCAAATAATTATATATTTACTTATATCCGTTCTAACCATCTTTTCCTTATTACAATGTTCCTCTAAAATTCCGAAGAATGACCTGCCGGAACCCATTATTGAAGATAACCCGGAACTTATTGATCTGTATTGGAAAGCCTGGTCATTGATCCATCAATCAAGATCCCATGGCAATCGAATTAATGCGTTTCCAAAAAACTACTTAAATATGACCGGAAATGATGTACTTGATCAATGGTCAACCATATCCTCGTCATTATTCACAATCTATGGATACTATTTATATCCTGTTATGCAAACTCTGGATTTGTTTTATGATAAGCAGCGTTCCGACGGCTTTATTTCCAGGGTGTATTTAGTCAATTCCGGTGATTTGCTTCATATTCCCACTCAACATAACCCGATGATTCACCCCCCCCTATTCACATGGGTAGAATTGAAATATTTTGAATTCACAGCCGATACTGCGCGTATACAGTCAGTTTTTCCTGTGCTTGAAAAATATTTTTTATGGTTGGATTCATATTGCAGAGGGAATGAGGAAGCGGCAAATCTATACTGCTCAACGCCTACCGGTTCGGGGATGATGAACCTGCCACGTGGAGAGGCTGTATTTGGCGGTTGGACGGATATATCAGCCCAAATGGCAATGTTCGCCGACCATTTAGAGCGTATGGCTCAGATATTGGGAAATAATGAGAAATCATCTTATTACAGACGTAAATATCTTGATATTTCAGAGTCAATCCAGACAAAATTATGGCATTCTGATTCCACATTTTATTACCATATTACGCGGGAAGGAAAACATATTAAAATAAATACTGTGGCTGGATTTTGGCCGCTGCTGGCAAAAATTCCTGATGACGAAACCGCACATAAGTTGATAAATCATTTAAAAGACCCCGGTGATTTCAAATCACCGCATATGTTCCCAAGCGTTTCGATGAGGGAACAGGAATACAATCCAAAAGGATTTTACTGGCGCGGCGGTGTGTGGGGTATTATGAATTATATGATTATTCAGGGACTGATGGAGTATCGTGAAGATGACTTCGCCAGGGAAGCCGCCTGGAATCACATCTCTAATTTGAATAAAGTATTTTTAGAGTTTTCACCAGATACGCTAATTGATTTTAATGTTGAAAAACATAAATCCTTAAATACGATATGGGAATTGTACGCACCGGAAGGGAAAAAACCCGGAACCCGCATCGCTACTTATTATGGTCAGGGGGATTATATAGCATTTTCGGGGCATGGTCCCATTTCAATGCTGATAGAAAATATACTGGGTTTCAAGGTGGAAGCGCCTACCGATAAACTTACCTGGACTATTCACCGGTCAGATAAACATGGAATTGAAAGACTTAGATTCGGAGATAATTTAGTATCAGTGTGGACGGATAAACGGACGGAACCATCTTCTTTATTATCTGCTCATGGAGAAACGGAGTCTGCCCTGCAGATTAATTTTATAGTTGAACACGATACGTTTTCAATCCAGTTTGACCCGGGTCCTATCGAGGTGACGTTTATTCCGGATAATTTTATTTTAAAGGAAAGATTTTTACCTTAGAGTGATAATTCTTGTTTTATCAAGTGAGCAGTTTCCAACACATTTGTCACATATCGTCGGCTATTGTTATAGCGTAGCAAAGCATGGCGTTGTTTGGAATTATCCTCACTCCAACCCTTTCTGCTGAGAAAATTACCAACACTCATTATCGCATCGGGATAACTGTAAAGATCGACTATACCGTCGCCGTCTCCATCAATTCCATAGCGCTGAACATTAGATGGCATAAACTGGGGATAACCAAAGGCACCGGCATAGGAGCCGGGCAATTCGAGAACGTCAATATGGCTTTCGATGTGGAGCATCAATAAACTGGCAAATTCCGTCCTGGCAAACTCTGCCTTTCGGACAGCTCGCTCCTTGTATAGTTCAATCAAATTCCGGCGCCTGTCAAAATTTAGATAATGATAATTTTCGTTAATGTAATTTTCGATTTTGCCGAACGATTCCGGGCTGTCTGCAAGAGCCAGTGAACTTAAAATATTAAAAACAGAATGTTTGCCGATGATGCTGCCCAATTTTGTTTCAACAAATAAAACCGCAACGATTGCTTCACGGTCAACACCATAAACTTGCTCAGCGTTTGCTAATTGATTGCCGAATGTGTTGATAAATTCTTTTATATCGTAGCTCTTACCTTCGACATGGAACATAACGCTACTATAGCTATCCATTGTTGGTGGTTTATAAAGATTTATGGCGATGTTATCATAGAATTCCACACGGGGATCCAGAAAAAGGTGTTGCACTTCCTCAAGAGGAGTTTTTTGTTCTTCCAGATAACTGAACAGGGTTTCGTACCGTTGCATCGGATTATCCTCTGGCCGCCATTGCGTTTTGTCTGCCCGCCACTTCGTTTTGGCAGGCGGGACAGACGGAGTAAGCGGACGGAATTCCGTTTGGCTCATCTGCACAGAGTCACTGCGAAAGCCAGTGAACAGTATAATACCGAGGATAAATCCGCTGAGCATTAACTTTTTATATTTTAATATTTTGTTCATTCTTATTCTACTTTTTAAAAATTGTTGTAATAAAACTGTCGTAAGGTTACACTAAATATGTATATTTAGGGGTGAAATGTATCACAAGTTAGAAAAAAGTCGTGGATGTTACGAAATAAAATCTATTATAGCAACAGAAATCCGTTTGTTTTTATCGTCGGCGCTCTTAAATTTTTAAAGGGACATAGATTTGTTAATGAATGAAATATCGGATAATAAAATGAATGATAATGAACTTCATAATCAATCTAACTTCGAATTGAAAGCCTATCGCTCCCGTTGGATTTTACCGATTTCATCACCACCAATTGAGGATGGTGTCATTATTGTCAATGGTGATAAAATTCAGTCGATTGGTTCTTATGATAGTTTTAATAACAATTTACCGTCAACATTTACCGATATGGGTGATTCGATTATTTTTCCGGGATTTGTTAATGTTCATACCCATCTTGAACAGGGCGAACTATCTGATCCTATAACAGATATATTTCAGTATCTCGATATAAATGAAGGTACTCTCCGAAAAATGCCTGAAGATCAACGAAAAGCGGTCATTCGGCAGAATATTGATGAGTGTTATAAGTTTGGCACTGTAGCGATAGCGGATTTTTCGTCCGGTGGATTGTCCGGTTACATGTTACTGGACAGTAATCTTTTTGCCCGTGTATTCCATGAATTAACCGGTTTTAAAAATTATGAAGCAAATTCAATTTTCAGAGAACAACAGGATTTGATTTCTGTTTTTCCCATGATGAAAAAAATAACCAAACATTTGGCGCCGTTATCAACCTGGTCAGTATCTCCGCAGCTATTCAAAGAAATCTGTGTTAATGAGCGTCATATAGCCATTCATATGGCAATGACACCCGCAGAAAGGGAGTTTATTCTTCACGGAAAAGGTCAGATACGGCAATATCTGCTGGCAAAGGAGGATTTTGACTATAACTGGAATGCTCCTGGATTAACACCTGTTCAATATTTTTTCAGTAATCACTTTTACGCCCGGCATAATATATTAGTGCATATGGTTCACATCAGCGATCGGGATATAGATATTATAAAAGAGACCCCTGTAAAAGTAAATATATGTCTGTGTCCACGAAGCGCTGATACTTTAAGTCTCGGCGATGCACCGGTTAAAAAGATCCTCGAAAAAGGTGTGAATATTTGTTTGGGCACTGAAAGCAGGTCTCTAGTTTCGGACCTGGATATGAGGAAAGATATCATAAGTTGTATAGATAAAAGTGGAGTGACACCGGAAACAGCCATAAAATTTGCTACTTTGAACGGAGCATATGCGATCGGTTTTCATAAAGAAGTCGGGAGTCTTGATGCCGGGAAGTCGGCCAGGTGTTTAATTATTGATGCCCGGGATTCCGG
>JADHWC010000031.1 GCA_016783665.1 Fidelibacterota bacterium
CATCTTTTGTCCAGATGGAGTTCAGCAGGAAAACACCGCCTTCTTTAATTCCTTCCAGGATGTCGTATCTGCCGATGAAAGCCTGGTTGTGACAAGCAATGAAATCAGCATTCTGAACCAGATATCCGGATTGAATCGGGGATTTGCCGAATCTTAAATGGCTGCGGGTCGTGCCGCCTGATTTCTTGGAATCGTACTGGAAATAACCCTGCGCATACATATCTGTGTTATCACCGATAATCTTGATAGAATTTTTATTGGCGCCGACAGTGCCATCAGCGCCGAGTCCCCAGAATTTACATGAAATTGTTCCTTCGGGAATTGTGTCGATTTGCTCTTTAACTTTTAGAGAAGTATGGGTTACATCATCATTGATACCGACTGTAAATCCATGATAGCAAGCATCATCGAGATGATCATACACCGACTTAATCATAGAAGGAGTAAATTCCTTTGAAGAGAGACCATAACGACCGCCAACAATTTTCATATCTTTATCTTTGAGAGAGGCTACCACGTCGAGATACAGCGGTTCGCCAATTGAACCGGGTTCTTTAGTCCGATCAAGAACGGCAATTTTCTTTACGGAAGCGGGAATCGCTTTAATGAAACTCTCAACATCAAAAGGTCTGTACAGGCGCACTTTAATCAAGCCAACCTTTTCGCCGTTTTTATTCAGGAAGTTTATAGTCTCTTCCGCAGTATTAGCGCCGCTACCCATTATGATAATAATTTTTTCCGCATCAGGAGCGCCAAAATAATCGAACAGATGATACTGTCTGCCAACTTTCTGAGCTAATTTGTCCATGTATTCCTGAACAATAGCAGGTGCGACATCATAGTATTTATTGACTGTCTCGCGTCCCTGAAAATACACATCGGGATTCTGAGCGCCGACTTTTACACGGGGCAATTCCGGATTCATCGCATGAGCACGAAAATCTTCGACATATTTCATCTCAAGCATTTCACGCATCGTGTCATAATCAATTCCTTCGATTTTTTGAATTTCATGAGAATTACGGAAACCGTCGAAGAAATTAAGGAAAGGAATACCGGCTTTCAGAGTTGCCAGATGAGATACAACTCCTAAATCCATAATTTCCTGGATAGAGCTTGCTGCCATTAAAGCCCAACCGGTGTTTCTGGCTGACATTACATCAGAATGATCACCAAAAATTGAAAGCGACTGACACGCTAATGAACGGGCTGATACATGAAAAACAGCCGGCAGCATTTCACCGGCGATCTTATGCATATTGGGAAGCATAAGCATCAATCCCTGGGAAGCGGTGAAGGTAGTTGTCATTGCGCCGCCGGAAAGTGCGCCGTGAACAGCGCCGGAAGCGCCGCCTTCAGACTGTAATTCAACCACATCCACTTTCTGACCAAAAATATTTTTCCGGCCTATGGCAGCCCATGCATCCGCCAATTCTCCCATCCCGGAGGATGGTGTGATCGGATAAATTGCCGCGACTTCACTAAACGCATAAGCAACATGAGTTGCGGCAGTATTCCCGTCCATACTTTTCATAACTTTAGCCATCATAAATCTCCATTATATTATTGATAAATATGTATACAAATAACCCACAATTTTATACAAGGCAAGACCTGTCCCGGTCAGACCGTTACCAGATAAAAAGTGTCTTTTGACAAACAACCAACCCGTTTAACAAATTACATTAATTTGCCGGTAAATACAAATGATAAAGCCGGTTAAATAACCGCCCTATTCCCGGTCGCTGGTTGTAATGAAAAACGATTTATTTTCGAAATTAGTGTATTTCGGACACAAACGATCAGTATTGTAAAAAGCGTCAATGTTGACAACTTTTTTATAGCTGGTCACAACATCCAATGGAGCGCTTCCGTATTTTCCTTTGTGGAGATTCACAAGCCGTCCCGATACACCTTTTGAAATTAGATTAAGCGCGATATTGCCAAAAGCCATAGGCACCAGGGAATCAATTGCATCGGGAGCGCCGCTGCGGACCAGATAACCCAGATTCTGGTTGATGACATTGATCTTTTCGCCATTATTGAATTTAGCAGACAATTCCTTTATCTGCTTGCCTACAATATCTCCGATGCCACCCAATTTTTTATGTCCGTAGGCGTCTGTTTCAGCATCCATAAAGACCATATCGGCGCCTTCAAACATAGCCCCTTCCGAAACCAGAACGACAGAATAACGACTGGGATTGTCCCGCCGATCTTCAACCATTAATTCGGTTAAATGCTCTATGTTGAATTTATATTCGGGAATGACGCAACGGTCTGCCGCTCCTGCCATGGCGGGCACCAGTGCGGAAAAACCGGCATATCGCCCGAATACTTCAATAATTAAAAACCTTTCATGCGAACCGGCAGAAGTTCGCAAGGCATGGCTCATTTCAATAGTCCGGCTGACGCAGGTGCTGAAACCAATCGTATAATCTGTTCCGGGAACATCGCCATCCATGGTTTTGGGAATGGCAATAACCTTGAATCCCTGGTTATGGAGATGAGCGCCGTAACTCAGTGTATCGTCGCCGCCTATTGGAATTAAGTAATCGACGCCAAGGTAATCCAGGTTTGCCAGAACTTCCGGCGTCAGGTCATTCATATCATCAATATATTTATCATGCAAATGATCGGGAACGTCATTCCGTGCCATATTACTCGGACGAGTCCGGGAAGAGTGTAAAAAAGTACCGCCGGTTCGACCGATTTTATTTACAATATTCTCATCCAGCGCCTGGAAATTATTACTGTTATCGGCTTCTTTATCCCGGATAATCTCGGTCAAACCAGCCCAGCCTCTCCTGAAGCCAATGACCTGATGTCCTTCTCTGATTGCCCGCAATGTAATGGCGCGAATTGCCGGATTTAATCCCGGTACGTCGCCACCGCCCGTTAGTATTCCTATTCTCATCAGTGCTCCCTATGCTTTTTTTATCCCCGCTAAATTAAATATCATATCCACAAATTACAACGCAAAATTTTACAGGACTTCCCCTAAAAATTAGTGTATTTGGTTGTTAAGTACCTAATAAATAACGATATATTAAAATAAGTAAGTGGAAATGTTAGTTTTCGGGAAAAAATTGGGGGTACTTTCAGGATTATTAGAAGAGTTTGGGACAAAATAAATATTGAAAAAGCGCTCCTACCTTTAGTAGTTTTTTATGATTTTCTATAACGACAACCAAAGGAGAGCGCTGATGAATTTTAGTAAATTATCACGAAAATTGCGAAAGAAAATTATTTAAATTTCGGGGGAAGTCCTGTTAATTTTAACCTTGACTTTGTTCACTTTTCTCTATTCACTAAATAAATGATTTTCTAAATTACGCCCATTATGAATCGATTTAAAGATATATCTTTCTTGTGTTTCTGGTCTCTTGTCGTTTGTCTCTCTGCTCAAGCCCAGATCTACCTGCCTCCCTATGATCCCGTCTATGAAGACTTGCGCTACCTGCAAGTAGGCGGATCACTGGGCTCCATCGACCTGAACCAGGTGCCCGTATTATCCGATCAGTTGATCGAAACAGTCCGGTCAGATCTTCGTTCAGAATCAATATCCCAGCTCCAGCGTTTTCTTCTGAATCAGATACGAACAGCCTACACCTTCGCCGATACCAGTCAGAGCAGCGGTTTGCTTAATCGTCTTTTGGAAAAGGTATTTGTAAATAGCGTCAAAGAGCCGCAATTCTATCTTGGAATGCGAACTGACATAACGGCAGTCACCGATCCGGGTAAACTGTACCCAGAATTAAGGACATTTGGTGCGGTCATATTGCCTTATGGGATCAGTGTGGTCAATGTTATGACGATTGATCCCTACGCCACGGAAAATCCGGATTATATCGGCAAAGAATGGCGTGGATTATCGGGTTATACGGAACAGGCTTATTTCCTTTGGCAGACGAAATTCAGCCGTTTTACTTTTGGGCGCAGTTTTATCATCAACGGTCCTGGTCGCAACAGCAACCTGATGTTTTCCGGTGCTGCCCGTCCGATGAATCAGATGCGGCTGGAATTTATTAATCGTCGCTTCAACTATCAAACGATAATAGCCCAGCTGGATCCCATAGCAGATGCTGATCGCTACCTGAGCAGTCACCGGCTGACCGTCTATCTGAAACGGCTGCAACTGTCTGTTACGGAAACTTTTCTCTATGGCGGCGTGAATCAACGTCTGGAATTCGCCTACCTGAATCCATTCCTCTTTTTTCATGGGGAACAGATGAACGGTCCCGGATTGAACGGAAATACTCTGGGATCGGTTGAACTGACCTATTCCGGTAACAAATGGTGTGCATATACTGAGATACTGATCGATGATATTCAGTTGGATAAAGAAGAACCCGGTGATCTGGAACCCAACGAGATTGGTATTGTTGTCGGATTTGATCTGGTGGATCCCTTTGGAGTGGAGGGGCTGTATGTTGGTGCCGAATACAGCGCCCTGACCAATCGTACCTACAAGACTGCCAGTCCCTATGAATTCTACATACACCGTAATGTGCCTATCGGGTATCCCTTAGGCAGCGATCTGGACTGCTGGGATCTGGTGTTAAAGAAATACCTGCAAAACTGGCAGGCGATTATTCGGTTTGACTACTTACGACGTGGTGCAGGAGAGATGAATGTTCTCTGGGATATGCCCTGGATGAATAATACCGTTGAACAGGGTTATGACGAGCCTTTCCCGACGGGAATTGTCGAAAAGACTGCCGATATTGGTCTGGAGCTTCGCTGGCTGCCGACCTATAATCGTTATGCTTTTCTACGATTGAACCTTCAAAACATTCAAAATATTGCCCATACGACTGACAACGAACAAAATGTGGTTGTCACAATAGGATTGCATTGGGATTTCAAATTCGTGATTGGTGATTCATAAACTGGGGAGAGAAGACCTGAAAATCTGAAATCTGCAGTTTATCAATCGTAGTGAAACTAAGATTGATCTAAAATCCAGTCCCGCTTCTTTCGGGATTTCGCTTCGCTCAACATCCAGTAACTAGTAACCAGTATCCAGCATTCCCATCTTAAATAAAAATCCGTACATTCTCTCCGTTTTGTAAATAGTATGAGACAAAGGAAAAGTATGAAAATCGACCTGATCGTGGGCGCTCGCCCCAACTATATGAAAGCCGCACCCCTATACCGGGAATTCCTTAAATACCCCGACAAATTCCAGTGCCGCCTGGTACACACCGGGCAGCATTATGATGAACGCATGTCCGACATCTTTTTCCGTGAACTGGAACTGCCCGAACCCGATGTTTACCTGGGTGTCGGCTCGGGACGGCACGGCGAACAGACCGGCAAGATCATGATCGAATATGAAAAAGTCGTTCTAAAAGATAAACCAGATGTGGTTCTCGTAGTTGGTGATGTAAACTCCACCACAGCCTGTTCCCTGGTAGCTGTTAAACTTCATATAAAAGTTGGTCATATTGAGGGTGGACTGCGCAGCCGGGACTGGACTATGCCTGAGGAGATTAACCGCATTGTGACCGACAACATTTCCGACTATCTTTTCACCACCAGCCGGGACGCCGATGAGAACCTTCAGAAAGAGGGCATTCCTGCGGAAAAGATCTACTTTGTGGGCAATACCATGATCGATTCGTTGCACTACTATCTCCCGAAAGTAGACCACCAGACGATTCATTCTCAATTAGGCGTAAAAACCGGCAATTATATTCTGATTACTCTGCATCGTCCTTCTAATGTGGATCAGGATGAGGTCTTTCGGGGATTGTTTGACACCCTGGAACAGATTCAGGAAAAAATTCCGGTGGTTTTTCCCATGCATCCCCGCACTCGTAAGATGCTGAGGGAATTCGGCATGAGCCGCTATCTAAAACTGCCTAACCTGATCGTTACCGAACCGCTGGGCTATTACGATTTCATGAAGCTGCAGAAAGACGCCAAACTGGTTCTTACCGATTCCGGAGGCATCCAGGAAGAGACCACCGTGCTGGGTGTACCCTGCCTGACTCTGCGTAAAAATACGGAACGTCCCGTAACAGTCCGGGAAGGCACCAACGAACTTATTGGTCCCTATCCAGATAAGATACTGAAACGGACTCTGGCTATTCTGGGTGGAGAAAAGATCGAGGGACGTATTCCCGAATACTGGGACGGTCATACGGCTGAACGTATCGTTGCCATCCTTATGCGTGAATCGTGATTCGTGATAAGTGAACCGCGATTGTTTTTAAAGGTTGTAAAGGTTTTCTCCCTTGACTCTACGCTCCGGCGTTGAAACAGGAAAGAACTCATGTTGATGTCAACGTGGGAACTTAGACACCAGGTAAATGGTGAATATTTTGATTTTTTTTATTTAAAAACTTATATCTCACTACTCATTACTCATATTTTGCATCTATTGAAATTCACTTTTTATTGGCACTTCTGCGTATATCATTTTAACTTAATGCAACATGGAAAAATTCAATAAATCGTTGATCATTCTGCTGTTACTCGTTTTAATCTGTTTTACTTGTGAGAAGGGACTCGAACCCGTGGAAGGCATTCAGGGTACCGTGATCTTTCCGGTTGATTCAATTTCCGGCGCCTTGATCTGGCCCGACAGCCTCCGGGGAGCCTTCGTGATCATTGCTGAATTCCAGTATCCTCTGTATGATTCCATCGATTCCCTTTTTGCCCATCTCGTGACCTACAGCGATCCTCTGGATACTTTAGAAAAGGAACAGGACTATTTTATTCAACTGAAGCCGGGCTATTATCTGGGAGGAGTTGTAGGAGTAACCCGGACAGTGGCTGATTTGCTGTTCTTACCTCTTGACAGCCTGGCGGCTCATCCCGAATATTTCAAACCCATCGGACTCTATGCTCCTCCGGGTTCAGACTTTCCCATGGGCACTATCCGGGTCTCGGAGGATAAACTTACCGAGGATATTGATATCACCGTCGATTATGATCTGGAGTTACCTTTTTGATGCGAAATTATTCCCAGCAGCACCGGCAGATGCTATTATTTTTCTTGTGGATCAGTGTTCCGATCCTGGCTCAGACCGGCCGAATCGTGGGCAGGATCAGTTCCGCCGTCAACAATGAGCCCCTGCCTGGTACCAATGTGATCATCCGGGGTTCACTATTAGGAGCAGCCACCGATCTGGGAGGTGAATATTATATCGATGGGGTTCCCGCCGGAGCCGTAACCCTGAATGCGCTCAATATCGGTTTTCAGCCCAAAAGAAAGACGATTATAGTTTCTCCCGGTGAAACTGTCCAGCTGGATTTTCAACTGCAACCAAAAGTGCATAAATCCCCGGAGATTGTCGTGACTGGCGCCAGACGGGCTTCCCGCAAAATGGATTCCCCGGTGACTATCGCGACGATCAGCGAGGATCAAATAAGGCTGCGCAATCCGGTTACTATTGCCGATGTATTGCCCTATGAATCGGGTGTGCAGATCATTGATGGTCAGCTCAATATCCGCGGCAGCAGCGGTTATGCCCGGGGCGCCGGCAGCCGGGTACAGATTCTGGTGGATGGATTTCCGGCGATTGCCTTTGATAACGGCGCCATATACTGGGATGCCATTCCGGCTCAGGATGTTGAGCGTATCGAGATCCTCAAAGGTCCCGGATCGGCGCTCTACGGTTCCAGCGCTATGGGTGGCGTGGTTAATATCATTACAAGGCAAATTACATCGAATCGTAAGAGCGATGTGACCCTGGGTGGCGGCATCTATGCCAAACCTGGCGATGAACGTCAGGCCTGGACCGACCGGTCCATGTTACAGGAAGATTGGCGGGTGCAGCATGAGCAACGGTTCGGGCGTCTGGGATTTACCCTGGGCATCGGTCAATCCAATTCCTCGGGGTATCGTCAGAACGGCTGGTATCGAAGGACGCTTCTCAATGCTCGTCTGGAATATGCCCTGCCGGATAATCGCAGTCTGATGTCTCGAATTTTATATATCCATGATATCCATGGTTCTTTTACACAGTGGCGTAGCCCCATTCAGCCCTTTCATACTCCTCCCAATACCGTGGATGATCAGGTGATGACCAATAAGCTGCAGTGGTCGACCCTCTATAACCGTATTGTCTCCGCCAGGCATTCCCGTCAGCTGCGCCTGAATGTGTTTCGAACCAGTTTCGATAACGATATGGCGAGCAATACTGGCGCTGCCATGTCTCAAACCCTCAGCGGTGAGGTCCAGTTGGATTACCGACCGGGTGAGAGTCACTATCTGACAGCCGGTCTGGATGCCAGTATCAATCAGGTACAGGCTGATATCTGGGGGGATCATAGGGGTACTGATCTGGCGCTGTTTCTCCAGGATGAGATGAATGTATCAGCGTTGATCGGTCTGACCGGCGGATTGCGCTGGGATATACATCGTATTGATGATGCTAGTATTCAGAGCAAGGTAAATCCCAAATTCGGTCTAATTCTCAAACTTCGCGAGCAGCTGACCCTGCGGGGTTCTCTGGGCTGGGCATTCCGGGCGCCTGTCGCTGCGGAAATGTTTATAGAGACCCAGCAGTATCTTTTCCGGGTGAAACCCAATCCCGATCTGCAATCCGAGACCAGCATTGCCGGTGAAGTGGGAATCTACTGGCAGACTTACTTCCTGACACTGGATGCGGCGTTCTTCAGCAGCCATTACGAGCAGCTGATCGAACCGGTTCTGGATCCCGATGATCAGAGGATCCAGTTCCGCAATATCACTGAAGCCGTGATTCAGGGTGCTGAGATCACTGTTGACTGGAAGTGGCCGTTGATTCCGGCAAGCAGTCGGGTTAGCTACACTTATATCGATCCTCGTGATCTGACCGCTGACGATGTCCTGGCATACCGTCATCCTCACTCCCTGGTGATCAGCGAGCAACTGATTTTTTTCGACTGGCTATCTCTGGGAATAGATTACCGCTATCTAAGCAAAATGGAACGGGTACAGCTCTTTCCGGAGAATTCCAGGACTGGCGCCGATCAGCGGGTTCCCATCCATCTGGTAGGGGGATTTTGTAATATAAGCCTCCAAAAATCGCTGACCCTGAACCTGAGCGTGGAAAACCTCTTTCAATACAGATATGTCATGGTAGAACGTAATATGGGACCGGTACGGCTGGTCAAACTGCGCATGAATTATGTTTTTTAGCAGTAGTGAGTAATAAGTTCCAAATGAAACAAAAAATCTATCATCCAAAATCTAACATCTAAAATTAATTCTGATGACCAAACCATCACTTCTAATTCTTATGGACATCGACGGTACCCTGATCTCTCCGGGTATGGCGCCGCGTCAATCCCTGGGAGAAGCCATTCATCGTATAACCGGGAAAAGGATTAGCTTCGAAGTGCGTCATCTTGCCGGATATACCGATCCCGGCATCGTCGTCAACGCACTAGACCGGCTGGGAATCTCTGCGACGGAACAGGATGGGCTTGTTGATCGTATATTAGTGCAATATTTGGAGATCCTGGCAGAACGCTATCCCAACAGCAACGAAAAGTACGTCTTTCCGGGAGTGATCGATCTGCTAAACTACTTGCAGAATGCTCGTTACCGTGTGGGACTGATCACCGGCAATATGGAACAGGGTGCGGCAATCAAGCTAAAACCCTTTGGTTTGATGGATTTTTTCAGTTTCGGGGTTTACGGCAGTGATCATCACGATCGGGATCAGTTGCCCATGATCGCCCTGCAGAAAGTACAGCAACGCTTTAATGAGAGTTATTCTCCGGTGCAGGTAGTAGTTATCGGTGACACCATCCGGGATGTCTGGAGCGCTCATCGCAACCGGATGCGCTGTATCGCCGTGATCCGTCATGAAGAACGCCATAAGGCGATTGTTGCCGAATCTCCAGACCTGACTGTTTCGGGGTTTGAGAATATCCAAACGATCAGGACCTATCTGGAAACGCTTAAAAAATAAAGTAATTTCTTTAGTAACTTTATGTGTCTGGAGAGTGCTCCGGACATAACAGAAATGACACTATAGGGGAATCACCCGCCGGACCGCATCGATCACAGTGCCATCCACCCATTTTATGATCGCCACAATTTCTTCGCCAAGATTGGGTTTTTCCGGAATACCGCAAATCTTTTCAGCCTCGATTTTCAGTTGTTCAATGGGTTTAATGGGCAGACGGGTCTTTTTCAGGGCGTCAAGGAGGTCCTGGCGGTTAGGATTGATAGCGATACCACGTTCAGTGACGATGACATCGATGAGTTCACCGGGACCCGTGATGGTGGTAACTTCATTCCGGATAACGGGAATGCGATCCCGGAAAAGGGGAATCGGCAAGATAACGGTTTTGCTGAAAAGGCAGTTTTGCCAGCCGCCGATACCATGTAGCAGATAACCATCGGAGTGAGTATTCACATTAGCGTTGAAATGTATATCCACTTCGGTAGCGCCTAATATTACTATATCAACCAGGGGTGCAAAATTTCCTTTGCCGTGATAATTGTAGCTGGTAAAGGGACTCGTATCCACATGTCCGGGATTTTCCCGCATGGAGCGAACCCCTTCCAGATCGAAAGTCTGCCCATCGAGAATGTAATCCACCAATCCCTCTTCTAACATTTTCACCAGGTATTGGTTGCTGCCGCCCCGGGCGAAACGCGCTTTTATATTTTTTTCGCGCATTATCTGTCCAAAATAATAAGCAATTGCCAATGATGTTCCCCCTGCGCCCGCCTGAAAGGAGAACCCGTTTTTAATCAAACCGGCTTCCCGGCATAACCTGGTGGTAAGCTCGGCGATCAGGAGCCGGTCGGGACTTTTTGTGATTCGGGTTGTGCCTGAGACGATTTTTTCCGGTTCGCCGATTTTATCCATTTTGACAACGTAATCCACGTAATTTCCCTGGATCTGCCAGGGGATGCAGGGGAAGTCAATCAGGTTGTCGGTGACAACAATAACCTTGTGAGCGTATTGGGAATCCGCCAGGGCGAATCCCAGCAAGCCGCAGGCAGAGGGTCCGGTCAATCCGTTGGCATTGCCAAAAGGATCGGCTGTCGGCGCCGCGATTACCGCGATGTCAATCTGCACTTCCCCGTCCTGTACCGCCTGATAACGACCGCCGTGGGAGCGTAAAACGCCAACACCCTTCATCTTTCCTTCCGAACAGTAGCGCCCCAGAGGGCCGTTCATGCTGCCTTCGATATGATGAACAGTGCCGTTTTCCATATAATCGATAATCTCAGCATGACAGGGGAAGGATGCTGACGGGAACCAGACCAGGTCCTTAATGCCCAATTCAGAAGCTATCCGGAAAATCTCAACCGCCAGCAGATCACCGTTGCGAAAATGGTGGTGGGTGGAGATAGTCATGCCGTCCCTTAAACCGGCTGCTTCCAGGGCAGTTTTCAAATCCACAATCAGTTTATTCCCAGTCGGAAAATCTGCACAAGTAGCCACTGGTAGATTGTATTTTCGATAATCGGGTCTGTATTTTCCGACTCCCTGGAAAGGGATTTGCTTTTTACCATTTATTTCGGTAGGAACCAATCGTCCTAATGCATTTTTTACAAGTTTAGTTGCCATAGGATTTACTCCAGTTTTTTGCGAGTTTGCCGGCGTCAATAGCAAGGGAAATGGTTTTTTGGGCCCGTTTCACAACAGGCGGATCGATCATTTTGGATCCCAGCGCTACAACGCCCAATCCCTTTTCTTCGGCTTCGTAAAAGGCGGTCACAATCTTTTTAGCTTTTTCAATTTCACTGTCACCGGGTGCAAAGGTTTCATGAATGATCGGGACCTGACGGGGATGAATACAGCCCATGCCCTCAAAACCCAGGGATTTGGATTCTTTAACAACCGTTCGCAATCCATCCTGATCAGCAACATCGGAAAAAACTGAATCAATCGCCTGAATACCGGCAGCCCGGGCGGCGTTTACAATCACATTCCGTGCGAAAAAAGTTTCCTTACCTTCGGGAGTTCGTTGAATGCCCAGGTCGGCAGTGTAATCCTCCAACCCGATGGCGAGAGCCACCACATTTTCCGATGCACAGGCAATTGAATAGGCGTTCATGATTCCCTTGGCGCTTTCGATAATTGGCATCAGGTACACAGGATAATCCAATTGGTGAGACGTTAATATGCCCTGGATTTTAAGATCTGCTGCTACCAGTTGATCGGCGCTTTCGCATTTGGGCATCAGGATGAGATTGACATGTTGAGGCACCACAAATTCCAGATCTTTCAGACCGCGGGAATGCTGATTTATGCGAACCATCCGCTCGGTTCCATAAAAATCGTTCCGCCGCAGAGCATTGCGCACCAACATACGCGCTTCATCCTTTTTAGCGGGCGCCACGGAATCTTCCAGATCCAGGATAATCCCGTCCGACTGATGCAGACCGGCATTTATGAAAAGCTTGGGGGTGTTGCCAGGCAGATAGAGGCGGGAACGACGATAGCGGTCCCGTTGAGTACTGTACCGGTTTTCCGGGATCAGTTCCGGCAGGTATTCTTTATTTGTATCGGTAACCTTTTTCACGGCAGCTTCAATCCGCGCCATCATCACAAAGGACAGCGCGCCGCTGTCTTCCAAAATAACTTTCGCATTTGGGATATCGAAAAAGTCCAGCATATCCCGGATCAACTGACGATTCTCTGTGCCAAACAGCCGGTCCACTTTACTCCGAATGTCCATCTGGATGCCGCCGCTGTCGGTCAGTTCAATTTCAAAATAGCAATCAGAACGGATATCCGGTCCCCGATTGCCTGCCGCGCCTGTTCGTTTCAATTTTACCTCCGTTATCAATTCTACCAAAATTGAGTGTTTTTCGGCTAAAAAGCAATGCCCGAGATGAAGATTATCGATGAAAAATCAATCGGTTGCCTGACTGAACCGAGACCCTGTTCAGTGGCATGATTTTAGCAATATTCAGGAATAGCCTAAAAAAATTGAACTGTCTGTGAAATATTCTTTGACGCTTATTCATAAATTCCCTAATATCTACCTATAAATCGGATGAATTTACAAGCGACTATTTCCCATATCTGAGAAGCGATGCATTGACATGCGATTTGGTTTGCAACTATTGGACTGTGCCGAAATTGTTGCAGCAGCTTTGAATAATTCTTAGATTTAACGCCCGATAAGGCTAATAAAGAACTTGAAGCGGTGAGGAGTACATATGGGAAAGACATTTACAGAAAAGGTTTTAGGTCGAAAAGCCGGAAAAGACATCGTTCCCGGTGAAATTATTGAGGTTGAACCCGATGTCGCCATGTCCCATGACAATACGGCGGCTATTTCCAAAACCTTTTATAATATTGGTGTTGATAAAGTCTATAATCCCGAAATGCATGTGATCATTCTGGATCATTGCACACCCGCGGCTAATGAAAAATTTGCCCAGAATCATAAAGTTATCCGGGAATTTGTGAAGAAGCAGGGTATTCCGAATTTTTATGATATCGAGGTTGGCATTTGTCATCAGGTGATGCATGAAAAAGGTCACGTCTGGCCGGGCGCGTTAATTGTCGGCTCGGATTCCCATACTACATCTTACGGCGCTTTCGGAGCATTTTCCGCGGGGATTGGTCGCAGTGAAATGGCGGTGATTATGGCACGTGGCAAGATTTGGTTGAGAGTTCCGGAAACAATACGGATATGGGTCGAGGGCGAGTTCCCGGAAGGAATCGCCTCAAAGGACCTGATGCTGAAAATTGCCGGTGAGATCGGCGCTGATGGAGCGCTATATAAAGCCATCGAGTTTTGTGGTCCCACCATTGACCGGATGAGCGTTGCCAGCCGCTTTGTGTTGACCAACATGGCGGTGGAAATCGGAGCCAAAGCCGGGTATATGATTCCCAACGCGGAAACTCTGGCATATCTCAGGGAACGGGTGAAAACGCCGTTCGAAATTGTCGAATCCGATCCCGATGCTATTTATGAAGCCGAATATAAATTTGATGTCTCCGCGCTGGAACCGATGATCGCCAAACCTCACACTGTAGATAATGTTGTTCCGGTTTCAGTGGTCAAAGGTACAAAGATTGATCAGGTCTTTTTTGGGTCCTGCACCAATGCCCGGGTGGAGGATTTTGAAGTCGTAAGTAATGTTTTGCGAGGGAAGAAGGTTCATCCTGAAGTCCGCATGCTGGTTTTTCCGGCATCGGCTGAAGTTTATCTCGAAGTTCTCAAGCGAGGTTGGATCACTGATTTGGCTGAAGCCGGTTGTGTAATCATGAATCCCGGTTGCGGTCCCTGCATGGGCAATCATGAGGGCGTTCCCGCTGACGGTGAAGTTACCTTAGCCACTTCCAACCGGAATTTCAAAGGGCGCCTCGGTAATAAGGAATCCTTTGTCTATCTGGTTAGTCCGATGACGGCGGCGGTGTCGGCGTTGACCGGGAAGATTGAGGATTTTAGAGAATATCAAAATGATATGAGATTGTAGATTGAATATTTTAGATTTTAAATATTTCGGATATAATTAATTATGAATGCTGAAGAATTAGCGAATAGATTTGTAGATTTTGCCGCAGAAATTATTAGAGTATGCGATACACTTTGTTCGGATTATACCGGAAAACATATTTATGGACAACTAATGCGTTCCTCAACTTCCGCCGGTGCAAATTATGAAGAAGCCAGAGGCGCTGAAAGCAAAGCGGATTTTATTCATAAAATGCAGGTCGTTTTAAAAGAAATTCGTGAGGCAAGATATTGGTTAATTCTAATTGAAAAAACTAAAAAGCTACCTGAAAACAATTTATCTCCTTTAATTAATGAAGTAAATGAATTGGTTAGCATTATCACAAAATCAGTAAAAACCGTCAAATCAAAAATCACCAATCACCAATCTCCAAATCTAAAATCTAAAATCACACAGGAGCAATTATGTTAATAAAAGGGCGAGTCTGGAAATATGGCGATGATATTAATACCGATGTACTTTTCCCGGGGAAATATACCTATACGGTGACTGATGCCAAGGAAATGGCAAAAATTGCTCTGGAAGACCTTGATCCTGAATTTGCGAAAAATGTTCAAAAAGGCGACGTAATCGTCGGAGGCGCAAATTTCGGATGTGGCAGCAGTCGTGAGCAGGCGGCGTCCTGTTTGCTTTATGCCGGTGTCGGAGCAGTAGTTGCCAAAACATTTGCGCGCATCTTCTTCCGCAATTGTATCAACTTTGGACTACCTGCGCTGACATCAGAGAAAGCCGTAGATGCCCTGGAACACGGTGAGAGCATTGAGATCGACACCGAAAAGGGTGAGATTCTCTGTGAAGCCGGTGTGTTTTCATTTCCGCCCTTGCCCGAGGAAGTCGTCGGAATTTTTGACGCCGGTGGGTTGATCCCATATACTAAAAAACAGTTAGGAATTAAGTGAAAACTTTTCTATTCAACTGGATTATTCCCCGGTCTCTTCGTTCGAAGGATGTCCGGATTTCTACGGTCCGGGCGCAATACGGTCGAATCGGCGGATGGGTCAGTATTATTGTCAATATATTTCTTTTTGTCGCCAAATTAATTGTCGGGCTTCTGATCAATTCCATTGCCCTGATAGCTGATTCAATTCACTCTCTGTCCGATGTATCCACATCCATAATTGTGATTATCGGCTACCGGATATCTGAGAAGCCGGCTGACCGGGAGCATCCATTTGGGCACCAGCGGGCGGAATATGTGGCAACCCTGATCATCGCTGTTTTGTTGACGGTGGCAGGTGTTGAATTTATTCGCTCTGCTGTCCTACGGTTGCATAATCCCGGCATAACGACGGTTACCTATGGCGTGCTGCTATTTATTTTTCTGACAGTTGTCGTAAAAGCCTGGCTGGGAGAATTAGCTAAGTATATTGGAAAACTCATTGATTCCCAGATGCTCCGGGCTGACGCATTGCATCATTATACCGATTCCATTTCTTCCATATTAGTGCTACTGGCTATTGGAGGGAGCAAACTTGGTTACGCCTTCCTTGATGGGGTCGGCGGAATATTAGTGGGTATTATGCTTATCTGGTTAGGAATCCGGATTGCTAAAGAAGCTGCCAATTCACTGATGGGAAAACCTCCGACATCCGAACTTGTTCATAAAATACAACAAATTTGCCATTCCGTTGATAATGTCATTAATTCCCATGATATTGTCGTGCATAGTTATGGTAATCAAATTTTTATAAGCGGTCATGTGGAAGTCGATCAGAAAGAAAGCAGCATCATCGCCCATGATATCGGCGACGCGGTCGAACAGGCTTTGACCAGAGAAATCGGCGCTTACTGCACGGTTCATGTTGATCCGGTTGATATCGATAGCGAGGACGTAAAGCTGGCAAACGATATTGTACGGAAAATGGTATCCGAAAGCAGTGATATTCGGGATTATCATGATCTACGCTTAGTCAGAAAACCGAATCATCATCTACTGATATTTGATCTGGTTCCGGAAGAACAGACGTATAAAAATTGTGATGAGTTCAAGAAATGCCGGCAGCTGAAAGATGCTTTACGCCGGGCGTTCCCGGATTATGAGATTATGATCAATATTGACCCTATGTATACTTTTAATTAATTTGTAATCGTTTTTAAGGAGAAATCTTAATGGTTAAAAGAACTATCGTATCGATGCCTGGTGACGGCATTGGAAAAAATGTATTGGAAGAGGCAATCCGGGTTTTAGATGCTGTCGGTTTTGATGCTGATTATATTGAAGCCGATATCGGCTGGAAATTCTGGTGCAAAGAGGGTAATCCCCTTCCACAACGGACTCTTGATCTGATTGCTGAACATAAGATTGCTCTCTTTGGAGCAATTACATCTAAACCGAAAGATGCCGCTGCTGCTGAGCTTGACTCTGAATTAAGAGATAAAGGTCTGGTCTATTTCAGCCCTATCGTCGGTCTGCGTCAGCATTTTGGTCTGGATATCTGTATGCGTCCCTGCCATTCATACACCGGTAATCCGTTGAATTTTATTCGTCGCGGTCCGAATAATACAGTCCAGGAGCCTGAAGTGGACGTGATAATTTTCCGTCAGAACACAGAGGGACTTTATGGCGGTGTTGAGTGGAGCAATCCGCCGGATAAGGTCTATGATGCACTACTGACCCATCCAAAATTTGTAAAGAACTTTGGGGATACACCACGAGAAGAAATATCCGTATCTACCCGGATTTTCACCAAAAAAGCTACTGAACGAATTCTGAGAGCAGCCTTTGAACATGCGAAAAAGTACGGTTACAAGTCCGTCACAGTTTGTGAAAAACCAAATGTGATCCGGGAAACCTCGGGTATGATGTATAAAATGGCGCAGGAAATTCAGAAAAAAAATTATCCTGAAATCGAACTCTGGAATACCAATATTGATGCGCAGATGATGTGGCTTACAAAAAATCCCGAGAATTATGGTGTCATCGTTGCTGGAAACATGTTTGGTGATATTGTCTCCGATGGTTTTGCCGGTCTTATCGGTGGTCTGGGTTTTGCCTGTTCGGCGCAGTTCAATCCTGAAACCGGTATCGGCGTCTTTGAACCGACCCATGGCTCAGCGCCGAAATACGCCGATTACCCGGTGTCCATTGTGAATCCCATTGCCATAATAGAATCAGCCTGTATGATGCTTGATTTTATTGATGAGAACGACCTTGCCGCGAAAATTCGTAAAGCAGTAGCGGAAGTGATTACCGAAGGTAAGGTTCGAACTTATGATATGATGAAGATGCCAGGCCGGGCCGATGTGGTAGAAAAGGGAGCGGCTTCAACAAAACAGATGGCGGACGCGATTATTGCGAAACTTTGAAAACAATCAAACTAACCAACCAACCATGCTATTAGAAGGTGTGATTTTATGAATGAAGAAGTTTTAGACTTATGGCCTGAACTAATGTGGATTCAGGATGAGAATTTAAGAGAAAAGGTCGCGAAAACATGGGAACTTGCCCTGGAGAGAAGTGTCTTAACTTCTGACGATCTGAAGAGGATTCCCTTTACCTTGCTTTGCGGTCCCGATCTCAAGGTCACCTTCATGGATCATAAACGCTCGGTGGTTCACATTGCCCGGAATGCCGGACGGAAGATCAATGAGATGTACCATGGTGAACTGACTGTGGACATGGACGTACTGATTGCCGGCGCCATCCTTGCCGATGTGGGTAAATTGCTTGAATACGTACTGGATGAAAAGGGTAAGGCGGTTCAGGGCGCTTATGGTAAATATCTGCGTCACCCCTTTTCCGGTGTGTCCATAGCCGAGCAGTGCAGTGTGCCTGCTGAGGTATGCCATATTATTGCCGCCCATGCCGGCGAGGGGAATATGATAAAACGCAGCACCGAAGCTTATGTGGTGCATCATGCCGATTTTATGACCTTTTTACCTTTTAAAGAAAGACTGACTCTATGAATCTCATCGAAAAAATTCTCGCCAGGCACAGCAGCCAGGAAACCATAAAACCCGGCGATATCATTGATGTCAGCATCGATGCCCGGGTAGCCCGTGATTTTGGCGGCGCCAATGTGGTAAAAAACCTGATCGAAAATGGTCTCGAGGTTGACGATCCTGCAAAGACCTTTTTTACCTTTGACTGTAATCCGGGAGGCTCGGATCAGAAATATGCCGCTAATCAGCATTTCTGCCGTCAGTATGCCCGGGAGAATGGAATTAAAGTATATGATGTAAATTCCGGTATCGGAACTCATCTGGCTATTGAAAAAGGACTTATTCTTCCCGGTGGAACCTTTGTATCCACTGATTCACATGCCAATATCATGGGTGCCATCGGCGCTTTTGGTCAGGGAATGGGAGACCAGGATATTGCGGCGGTATGGGCTAGTGGCAAGTCGTGGTTCAAGGTTCCAAAATCGGTCAAACTCAACTTTACCAGAAAGCGACCGGAACATGTGAGCGCCAAGGATATGGTTCTGAATCTGCTGGACCGATTTGGCGCCAATGCGCTCCTGGGCTGTGCCGTGGAAATGGTTGGTGATGCTGTAGATGCACTCACATTGGATGAACGGATCACAATCTCCTCAATGGGAACCGAGATGGGCGTCATCATTATCCTGTTTACGCCGACAACTGCAATCATTGAAGAGCTGGAAACGCGAACAGGAAAAACTATTAATTTGATTGCGGCTGATCCGGATGCCGAGTACGAACAGGAGCTTGAAGTGAATGTTTCTGCATTCAAGCTAATGGTGGCACAACCGGGACATCCCCATGATGATGTTGATATCCGGGAAGTTAAAAGGACCAAAATCGATTCGGCTTTTATCGGCAGTTGCACCAACGGTCGCATATCGGATCTCCGGATTGCAGCGGATATTCTCAAGGGGAAAACCGTTGCGCCGGGAGTAGTTTTAAAAATTGTCCCCGCTACTGACGAAATTTGGAAAGAAGCCCTGGATGAAGGACTGATAAGAATATTTAAAGATGCCGGAGCGCTGGTTTCCAACGCGGGTTGCGCGGGCTGCGCGGCGGGACAGGTGGGCCAGAACGGACCCAATGAGATTACCCTTAGTACAGGCAACCGAAACTTTTCCGGCAAACAGGGCAAGGGCAGTGTTTACCTGGCGTCACCAGCCGTAGTAGCCGCCTCTGCTGTAGCCGGTTATATTACGACTCCCGATGACATGCCTGCCAAAGCAGCCGAATTTATGGCTCAGGGAATCAAACTAGGCGAAGCTAAAGAAAAAAGTCGTCCTGATGCTCCACCGGTTGAATTTACCGGACGGGCTTGGCTGATTCAAAAGGATGATATTGATACGGATATGATCTTTCATAACCGTTACCTGACAATCACCGATCTCAAGGAAATGGGACAATATACTTTTGACAACCTGGAAGGGTATAAAGACTTTGTTAAAAAGGCTCAACCCGGCGATATTATAATGACAAGTAAGAATTTTGGCGCCGGCAGCTCACGTCAGCAGGCGGTGGACTGCTTTAAATCGCTGGGCATTCCGGTGATTATCGCCGAATCCTTCGGCGCTATCTATGAGCGAAATGCCATTAATGCTGCCATGCCCATCCTGATCTATGATGAAGGCATTATTGAAGAATTGGATATTCAGGATGGTGATACGATTACCGTTAATCTGGAAACCGGCGCTATTCAAAATCGGCGTTCGGGAAAATCCGGTAAAGTTCATCCCTTTTCTCAGGTCCAGATGGATATTTATAAACGTGGCGGATTGTTAAATAAATAAAATGATTGTGCCGAACTGATCGTTTTCATTTGCGGGTTATCTGGAATTTTTTCCAATAGTGGCACTGTGTAGTTCAACCCTTTAGGGTTGGAGAATTGGTTTATTAGTTTATTAGGTGTTACTACTCAGCCGCAAACATGTCAGGTTTTATAATTTCCTTTTGGCAACAGGGCTTTACTCTGTAGCCCTCCACATCACAACCCCGAAGCGAAATTATAAACATTAACCACTCAATTTATTGAGTGGATTTAATACTTCCGGCAGCACAAACCGAATTTATTCGGTGAGCAACCCGACTAAAGTCGGGACGACAGTTAGAAGTCATTCTATCCCATCGAATAAATTCGATGGTTAATGTTTTTCTGCAGCTGAGCTAAGTGCCGTTCCGTAGGGCCTGCCCGACCTGTCTGCCGACAGGCAGGCAAGCAGGCGGGGCGGATGAATAAAGAATGTTTCTCAAAAATAAAACGCCGAAGGTGTTTAACAATGGAACACATAACCGAAATCTTTTATTTTCACTTGATTTCTGGTTGTTCAAGATTTAATTTCCCCTTGTGATGAGATGTATATCAGAAACGGGAAATTGTTGTGATATTTTTATATATTGAAAAATTTAGGCGCTTAAAAAGCAAAACATTACTCAAGGGAGGAAAGTTATGAATAGACAATTTACAGCTATAATTGAGCGGGAAGGCAATGGATACGTTGCCCTTTGCCCGGAAGTAGATGTAGCAAGCCAGGGTGATACCATTGACGAAGCCCGAAGAAATCTTCATGAGGCTCTGGAGTTGTTTTTTGAAACTGCATCAACAGAAGAGATAAAAGAAAGACTTCACGATGAGGTCTATATTACGCATATGGAGGTAGCGGTTGGCTAGATTACGTACTCTTTCTGGCAGAGAAGTCTGCCGAATCTTGGAAAAACATGGGTTTGTCGAGATAAGGAGACGTGGAAGTCACATTGCGATGCAACGAAAGATGTTTGAAAGGACTATAACTGTACCGGTACCGAATCATAAGGAACTCCGAACAGGAACATTGCTGTCCATTATTCGCCAATCTGGCGTCCTACGTTCTGAGTTCGAGTAAAAAATTCAGATGAACAAAGAACATTCTCTAAAAAACGCCGAAAGTGTTTAACAATGAAATGCTCGATGCAGTTCAACCCCTTTAGGGTTGGAGACCTTGTTGCTTCATCTCTGGTCAACAGGTTTCACCTGCTGTTATTTATGTTTAACCCGGCAGCTGCCGGGTTTTAAGCGATGAATAGACAATGGACAATCCTGAAAGGATTGAATTTGAATAACATCCGGCCCGCCTGCTTGCCCGACATGTCTGGCGACAGGCAGGCAAGCAGGCGGGCCGGATGGACAAAAAACGTCTCCCCAAAAACAAAACGCCGAAGGTGTTTAACAAGGGAACACGTAACCGGATTTTTATTTTCTGAAGTTACACCGAAAATTTAGTGTTGTAGCTAATATTATGTCGAGATGATATAACCTCCCCTTCCATCCCCTTCCGGCAGCTGCCGGAGGAAAGAGGGGTGGTTGATTGGAATCTTTTATTTTCACTTGATTACTACTTGTTCAAGATTTAATTTCCCCTTGTGATGAGATGTATATCAGAAATGTGAAATTGTTGTGATATTTTCAAATTTTTCAACAAAATATGATGATATGTGGAGATATTTGACTGCTATTTCGTCTCGTCTCGAAGAGATCCTTCGTAGAAGTCCTTCGTGACCTTTGGGATAGAGACCTCTTCGGTGTAGAGATTTCTAAGAGATAAGGCTGATAGATGGAGAATTTTACATCTATTGACAATGACAGTATATCATGATAAGAAAAACACTACTAATAGCAATATTTTTTTTATTACATATATATGCTGAGGATTCGCCTTTTACTTTTATATATGTTGATACTAAAACAGAAAATAAAATAGGTGCTTTTCCATATTCAAGAGATATATATGCTGAAGCTATAAAAGCAACGTCGAAAAATGGAGCAAAAGCTGTCGTACTTAAATATTTTATTGATGAACCAAAAGATAAAAATTCAGATGTAAAATTATCTGAGTCATTATTAGAACTTCCGGTTTTTCTGCAGTGTCGTCTAAATGTACCTGAAAATAATCCGAATGAATTACCTAAGAATTTTCTATCTCCTGAAATAAATATTATTAATTCTCCAAACATTTTAGCAGGTAATTCAGGATGGATTCCTCTGGAAATATTATCAGAAAACTGTTATGATGTTGGTTTCGTGGACATTTATCCTCACAAAAATAATTTTCATATACCTGTAATTGGATTATATAAAAATTTTTCCATTAAAAGTTTACCAATAAAGATATTTGAATTTTTATATTCAGAGAATATTGGAATAGAAAACAGAAAACTAATATTTCGAGGAAAATCATACAAATTGACATCAGAGTTGGAATATATGTTTACATTTCCTCACAAAGATAGACTGATTAAGCACTCATTTGTGGACTTATTAGAAGATAGAATAGATAAAAAAGAACTATCGGGAAAAATAGTGATTTTGGGCTATGATGGTCCTCATCAGGCAGCAATTAAAACTCCAATTGGAGAATTAAAAGTACATGATTATTTTGGATATGTGTTACTTGGTTTGTACGATGATTTTACAAAATAATTTGTTAGACAATATTTGAGATAATAAATTAGAAAAGGGGTTACTATGAAAAAAGGCTGGATAATTTTAATAGTTCTAATTGTCGTCTTATTGATGATTTTCAGTTTTTTTAAGAAAACTTACAATTCACTGGTTACAATGGAAGAGAACGTAAATCAATCCTGGGCGCAGGTCGGTAACCAGTATCAGCGCCGGGCGGATTTGATTCCCAATCTCGTTGAAACGGTCAAGGGTTATGCCGCTCATGAGAAGGAAACATTCATGGCTGTGACAGAAGCACGGGCAAAAGTCGGGCAAATGTCCATATCGCCGGAAGTTTTAAATAATCCTGCGGCATTCCAGCAATTTCAACAAGCCCAGGGCGCGCTCAGTTCTGCGTTGAGCAGGTTAATGGTCGTTGTTGAGAAATATCCCGATTTAAAAGCTAATCAGAATTTTTTGGCTCTGCAGTCCCAGCTGGAAGGCACGGAAAACCGCATTGCCGTTGAACGTAAACGCTTTAATCAAAGCGTGCAGCTGTATAATACAACAATTCGCCGTTTCCCGACAGTTATGCTCGCCGGTATGTACGGGTTTGAGAAAAAACTATATTTTGAGGCTCAGCCGGGCGCCGAAACGGTTCCGGATGTTAAATTCTAGCGGGATTTAGAAAAGGATTATGATGAATTCACGATTTATTAAATCGGTGGTAATCGCAATTATTATATGTGTTGTTCTGCCGCTTTTTGCCCTGGACGTTCCGCCGTTAAAAGCCAGGGTTACTGATCTGGCGGGTGTTATTTCACCAACTGAACGTGTGAGATTAGAAGAGAAACTATATTTTTTTGAAACCAAAACCTCCAACCAGATCGCAGTGTTAATCATTCCATCCCTTCAAGGTGAATCTCTCGAGGATTATTCAATCCGTGTGACGGATGCCTGGAAGCTGGGAGATGAGTCCAAAGAAAACGGCGTCCTGCTGCTGATCGTTACTGGCGACAGGAAAATCCGCATTGAAGTCGGCTACGGTCTGGAGGGCGTTTTGACTGATTTGATCTCATCTCAGATCATCCGCAACGAGATCGCGCCGTATTTCCGGCAGGGAAAATATAGCGCCGGAATTGACGCCGGCATAAATGGAATTATGTTAGCCACACGCAACGAATACAAAGCCGATCCGAGACAATACCGGCGTTCTCGTAAAGAAACCGGGAAATCGTTTGGATCCCTGATCTTCTATATTTTATTTTTCCTGTTTTTCCTCGGTGGTGGTCGCAGAGGACGCCGTGGATTGTTCCTGGCGCTATTGGGCGCCAGTATGTTTCGCGGAGGCGGTGGACGCTCCGGCGGTTTTGGCGGTGGCGGCTTTGGTGGTTTTTCCGGCGGTGGCGGTGGCTTTGGAGGCGGAGGCGCTTCGGGAGGTTGGTAGGTAAGATTGGAGATTGCAGATTGGAGATTGGAGATTGAAATTGGGAAATAATGATCAGATTCAGCATTACTCCATCACTCCATCACTCCATTACTCCACTACTCCACTACTCCAACACTCCATCCCATTAGATTTTAATTGTAGATTTTAACCCATAATTGCGAGTGTATAATGGCATTGATCGATACATATTTTTCAAAAGATGATTTAAAGGAAATCGCCGGGGCTTGTACGATAGCTGAGAATGATACCGCCGGCGAAGTGCGGGTCAGCATTTTCAGTAAGCGCCCCCGGAAATTGAGGAAGCTCAGCCTCGAAGAAGTGGCGCTGGCGGAATTCTCCCGTCTTGGAATGGAAAAAACCCGCGACCGAACCGGAATTCTGCTGTTTATTATTTTAGCGGAAAAGCGATTTCAGATTTTAGCTGATACGGGAATTAATTCCAAAGTTGAGCAGGAAACCTGGGATAGAATTGCTACCGGACTTTCCGGTTATTTTAAAAACGGAACTTATCTGGAAGGTGTGGTCAAAGCAGTCCAAAAAATGGGTGAAATATTGGCCCAACATTTTCCTAAAAAAGCCGATGACACTGATGAATTGAGTGATGAGGTCAGTACAAGATAAGGCTTGATTGCAAGTAATTAATAGTTGAATTCGTACGAAAATATTCCAACGAACAAATTGCTAAATCCGAAATTTGAAATTCTAAAAAAAACTCAAATGCTCTAAATTTCCCCTGGAGCGTTCTCTTTGAGACAAATTTAAAATAGTTCAGAAAACTTGAATTTGAATTTCAGAATCTCTTGATATTTAATTAATATATAAGTAGTTTGAATATAGATTAAGAAAAGAGGTAGACACTATTAAGAAATAGTAAAATATGATGGAATCGTAAAAAGTGATTATGTGTGTCATTCTGATGAGCGAAGTGAAGAAGAATCTCCCACGAGAACCCAGTAGAGATTCTTTCCCACCGGGGACCCCGACTCGTCGGGGCACTCGTACCTAGTTCAGAATGACAGTTTTGATACTTTTTACGAAACCCTCAAAATATGATTTTTTTATCTTTTACAGGTAGAAGATATTCTCTAAAAATTAGTTTATTAAGAGGGATACGTTGGGTAGAATAGTAATAGTATCGAATAGGTTGCCGATTACCATACAAAAGCGTAAAGGTAAACTGAATTATTATCAGAGCGCGGGTGGTTTAGCGACAGGTTTGAGCTCATTTTGTAAATCACCCGATTGTATGTGGATTGGTTGGCCCGGTTTTACTTCGGATGTGGAGAGTGATAAGATAGACATAAAGAAAAATTTATTATCGAAAAATATG
>JADHWC010000108.1 GCA_016783665.1 Fidelibacterota bacterium
ATATGCTTCCAGCGGAACAGCGGATTATGACTATAATATGATATTTGAAACTTATCGTGGCTATAGAACCCAGGAAGAATGGTATATACAACCCAATTATTATGATGAACCCAGAAAGATTATATTGGGCTTCTCAATCACTTTTGGTCGGAATAATTGAGAAAAATATGAAGATATTTAACATGAAAAAAAATGCATTTCTTTTATTATTAATAATCGGATTATTTGGTATTCAGGAGTATGCTCTTCAAGCACAAACGCCGGCGAGTATGCGCGGTCATGCAAAGTATCGTCGCCGTGGATTGATGAACGGCAATCTCGTGCATACATTTTTCTGGAATTATTGTGAGGTTGGAAGCTATCCGGATGATCCATCCGGTTGCTGGCCGTCTCCTGATCGGCATTACCTTGATGATATTACGTTAATAGTATCCGTTGAAGCAGTAAATGGTGACGGTGAACTCATTCACCCGATGGAAACCCAGTTTCGGGAATTTGTCGATAAATCACCGGAAGACATCCCCTGGGGATTTGAAGCTCGTCCAAACTGGTTTAATATGGATGAAGGGGCAAACACTTCACCGGCCATGAGTAATAATCCGAATACCTGGCCGGAATACTGGCAGGATAAACCGCTTTCCTGGGCCGGATATTGGAATGGTTTTTTTGGCAAAGGAATATTTAACGCCGATCTCGAGACTGTATTTGTTTTTGATGACAATCCGGACAAAGAACCCAATCTACAGATGAATTTTTATTGTGATGATCGGGACTCGACGCGTGGTGGCATTGGACTGGTGGTTAAAGCCCGTGGATTTCAGTGGAGTCAGGTCCTTGCTGAAGATTGTATATTTTGGTTATACGACATAACAAACGAATCTACCAATAATTATCTAAAGTCCTTTTTCTCGCAGTACATTGATTGGGGGATTGGCGGTATTGAGGGGAATATTCAAAACATTGGTGAATATGATCTGGATCTGGATATTGCCTTCGCATACGGGCCTCCCGGTGCGCTTGGTTATCCGGGGAGCTGGTCAATCGGTTATGCCGGCTATGCATTCCTGGAAAGTCCCGGCATTGATACCGATGAGAAGGATAACGACGGCGACGGCATGATCGATGAATCCAGAGAAAGTGATGATCCCGGTGAATACCTGGATGAATATCCCTATGGTTTTAATGAAATAACCAGGGTAGATTTTATCCGGGTTTATGGATATTCACCATCCGCACACTGGTCGAATGATGAAGACTGTGACTGGAAACCGTATACGGATGTAAATGGAAATGGTGTTTGGGATACAGAAGAGCCATTAAACAATGATGTCGGAGAGGACGGTGTTGGTCCCTATGAACTTCATTATACCGGACCGGATGCCGGTGAAGGTGATGGTATGCCGACGAATGGCGAACCCAATTATAATGCAACCGATCCGGACGAATCGGACCAGATTGGATTAACCGGATTTGAAATCTTTCCAACCCACAGGTATGAGTTGATGGATGATGAAGGGAACTGGGACGTGTTCAATCGGCTGACACCGCCGGCAGATGACGAAGAATGGCCAAATAATTTAAGTATGTTTTTCTCTTCTGGATCTTTTCCGTTAATGATTAATCAGACCGAGCGCTATTCCATGGCGCTGCTGTTTGGTGAGGATAAGAATGATTTGGTAAAGAATAAAAAGGCTGTTCAGCAGATTTATAATGCGGATTACCAGTTCGCGAAACCGCCACTGAAACCTACGGTGACCATCTATCCCGGTGATGGAGAGGTCACCCTTGTTTGGGACGATGTGGCGGAAAGATCCTTTGATCCCTTTTTACAGGAACATGACTTTGAAGGGTACATGATTTACCGGGGGACCGAACCGCAGTTTTTGGAGAGCAAAGTCATCACCGATTCCTATGGTAATATGACCTATCGGAAACCGATTGCCCAGTTCGATTTACAGGATGGTAAAAAAGGTCTACATCCAGTGGATATTTACGGGGTGAAATTTAACCTTGGTGACGATACCGGACTTCGGCACGCTTACACTGACCGTGATGTAAAAAATGGTCAGACCTATTATTATGCGGTTGTGTCCTATGATTATGGATTATATACTTATAGTAATAGCGGTGTTGAAGGTTTTCAACCATCGGAATGTTCGGCCATCATCTCTATGAATTCGTTGGGTCAGGTGACATTTACAGATATCAACTGCGGGATTGCGATTCCCCGACCAGCTGCTGCTGGTTATATCCCTCCCCAGATTGATGGCGATATTGAGCATATCGGGCCCGGTACGGGCAGTATCGAGGTTGACATTGTGGAGAAGTATAAAATTCCATCGGGTTTAACAACATATGAGCTGGCCTTTACGGAAGACACGAAATTTCATACGGAAAAATATCCTTACTATTCCGTCCGGGACGTTACCGCAGATACATTGGTTCTAGATAGTATCTATGTTAACCTTAGTGGCGCTGAGAGTCCGGTGTTTAGCGGAATTACCGTGACAATTTATAATGATACTGCTATCTGGATTGATGATGATAATTCGAGATTTCTGGAAGGCAGTTTTGACTATATACCCAAAATCCGTTTAAACCCGAAGAATGAGAATGTTAGCGGTGTGCGTTTAAATATTAACCAGCCGTCGGATTATATCATCACATTTTATGATACGGTCTATACGATGTCGCAAAATGTTTTTGGAATTAAATCCATTCCCTCAAGTGTAGGGGTTTATAATGTCACCGATTCGATGGACGCGCTTTATGCGTTGGCGGATCTTGATAAGGATGGAAAATACAGCCATGGTGATGATATAATAATCATAGTTCCTGATGCTGATTTTATATACAAGCGCTATACCTCCTGGATGATTCGATTTTCACCATTATTTGAGATTGATACGGTGTGGGTGGATGAAGTTCCCTATGCAGATACAACATGGATTACGGTTGATCCACCGGAAGCCGGAGATCAGTATTTTCTGGCAATCAGTAAACCGTTCCGGCTGGGAGATAAATTTCGATTCACCCTGCAAGGCGCTGATTCCAGTGATGTGCTGGCGAAGGATGAGTTGGATGATATTTGTGTTGTGCCGAACCCCTATGTAGTGACGGCTTCATGGGAGCCGACTAATCTTTATAAGTATGGCCGGGGAGAACGGCGCCTGCATTTTTATCATTTGCCGAAGGACTGCACGATCCGGATCTATAATCTGAGGGGTTATCTGGTGGATACAATTGAGCATCACAGCACGGCGGATGACGGAATGGAACCCTGGGACATTTTATCCAAGGATGGGAATGAAATATCCTATGGAATATACATATTCCATGTGGAGGCTCCGGGAATCGGTAATAAAATCGGCAGGTTTGCACTGATCAAATGAAAAGATTCTTAGATAGAAAGAAACATGTAATAATTGGATTAGGACTTATAATGTCCCTGGGAGTATTCCGTTGCGGATCAAAACATCAGGAATCCCCAATCGTCGCCAAAGTTGAAAACCGGATAATTACTGCCGAGGAGTTTGCTTTTGCCTATGAGTTATCTCCTCGTCAATTAACCAGCTTAGAAAATCGTATGGCGCGCTTAGCTGTTTTAGATCGTTTAATTGATAGAATATTATTGACTCGAAATGCTGAAAAGTTAGAACTTGGTTCAAAGGATATAGTGTTGCAGCGGGCCATTGACATCTATAGAAGACAGGCCATCAACCGGGAACTCTATCTGAAACATATTCGGACTCCGATCTCAGTAAATGAAGATGAGGAGCGGGAAGCATTTCGACGATCAAAAATGACGTTGTTTGTTAAACATTTTGAGAGTGAGTTGGAAGAAGACGCAATTAATGTTTCAAAAGGGAGAATGCCATTTGAGCATATACCGGTACATCCGGGAGTTGAAACGATTACCATGGATATATATGGTTCTGTTGATGTAATTGGCTGGAATGATGTTAAGGATGATTTGGAAGATCAACTGTATGCTTTACCAGTTCATCAATGTTCCGAACCGATTTATGACGGTCGTAAATACCATGTGTTTCAAGTTGTTGAACATGAAAGGGAAGTGCTGGTACGTGAAAATGATTTTCTGGCGAACCGTGAATCGATCCATGGAACATTGCGGAAACGCAAGGAAGTTAAAGCGGCAGCTGCTTTTGTGGATGAGATCATGGCGTCCCAGGAGCTGATAATTAAAGCCGATGCATTAAATAAACTGACTGACCGAATCTGGAATAGTCGACCGGCCAGTGTCGATCCGCGGATTCAATATATTCCAAATGATGAAATCAAATACATTGCTGATAATGATCAGGAGATTATCAAACAACCTATTGCTGTTTATAAAGATGGTACATTGACGGTTTCCGACATCTTTTTCCATTATAAGGTCAATCCGCAAAAAATTAGTTATGACAGTAAACTGGCCTTGCGAGAGAGCCTGAAGAATTCCGTTGCGCTGTATGTCAGGGACTGGATTTTTTCAGAAAAGGGAATTCGGGAAAAGCTGGATCGTCTGCCTTCTGTTAAAGAGGAAGTGCAAACCCGGAGCGAATACCTGCTGTCGAAAAAAATGATTAATACACTTTATAAAGATGTTGCCGCCAATTTAGACACAGAAGAAGAGTTTCAGGTCTATCTTGACACATTCGTATCTGAATTGAGAGAAAAAGCAAATATTCAGGTATTTGACGAACAATTGATGGCTGTGACCACGACAGATGAAGGACTTTCACGGAAAGTTGATTTCATTGCCGTTCATACGCAATAATCAAACAGGAGAGCTTCATGGTAATAATTCGAATAAAGCAGACATGGAAACAAGTGATGATAATTTCCGTTCTTGTATTACTTTTAATGTCCTCATTGTTTGCGTCTTCGGACAGACTGACAAATGTGGGAACAACGGCAGCGCCATTTCTTGAAGTCGGAGTTGGTTCCCGGGCTATTGGTATGGGGGGCGCGTTTGTCGCTGTAGCGAATGATGTATCTGCTTTATACTGGAATCCAGCCGGACTGTGCCGGATCGGTCACTCAGAAGCAGTTTTTGAACGGGTTGAGTGGCTGGCCGGTATCGATTTCAATTATCTGGGAGCAACAATTCCTTTTGGAAGATGGGGAACCGCAGGATTTTTCCTGAATGCTATGACCGTACCGAAAATGGAGGTGCGTACTGTAGATTTTCCCGACGGTACCGGAGAAGAATATGATGCAAGCAGTTTAGCGGTTGGAGTTTCATATTCTTTAGGTTTAACGGACCGGTTTTCCATCGGATTTACCGGTAAATACATCTCTGAGCGGATCTGGCATGAGAAAACATCCAGTATCGCAATTGATATCGGAACCCTGTATTTTACCGGGATAAAAGGTCTGCGAATTGGTGCGGCTATTACTAATTTTGGACCATCAATGCAGATGGAAGGCAGTGATTTGATCATCTATTATGATGCTGACCCGAGCATCGATGGTAATAATGACCGGATAATGGGGAGATTGATTACTGATGAATGGCCGTTACCATTGAACATGCAGTTTGGAATCGCCTATGATATTTTTGACACTAAGTTCTCCAGACTAACAGTCGCTGTCGATGCATTTCACCCGATAAATAATACGGAGAGCATCAATGCCGGATGTGAGCTGTCAATTATGAATATGCTGTATGCGCGAGCTGGATATCAGGCAATAGGTCAGCAGGACACCGAAGAGGGGTTAACCCTTGGAGCAGGTATCAAGTATAAAATGTTTGGCCAATCGAACATAAAATTTGACTATGCGTATGCGGATTTCGGATTACTGGAATATGTAAATCGGTTTACTTTACGGCTGGATTTTTGATTTATTATCAATAATATCTTGTATGCATAGTACAAGATTATTAAACAGTCAAATAAACATTTATTGATGAGAAACTTCAATGTCTAAATCTATTAATATTTCCCGCCGTCTGTGTACGGCTTTTTTAACGGTTGTAATTATAAATATCAGTTTTGGTGAACAGATAAATATAGGCCGAGTGGAACAGATGCCAAATCTTCCAAGCCCCTATCTGATGCGGGACTGGAAACAGGTTGCTCTTGGTTACGATGACCTGGTGTTCGATCTCAATCGGACTGGACAATATTTGCCACTGATCTGGATTAATACAAATACCATAAATTATCCTAACCATAACAGTTTCGGGCTGCATACAGTAGTGGGGACGCCCTCTCCATCCAATGCAGAGGCAATTAATGTATTACCGGCAGTGATCAGTGCTACTCTGGTCGGTATCGATAAAAGAGATC
>JADHWC010000109.1 GCA_016783665.1 Fidelibacterota bacterium
TAATAAAAACAGGGTAAGAGGCAATGGTGCCGGATTTATTTTACAATAAATTTTACGAATCGTCTTTTCCCCACCTTTACTATAAATTCACCGCTATTTAATTCAAAATTTATATCCGAGATTTTATTACCATTTACTTTAACTGCGCCCTGCTTGATCAGTCGCCTGCCTTCGCCGTTCGATGCAACAATATTGTGATCCGCTAACAGTTTAACAAGCAGCAGATTATCTTCAGGTTTTACATCGATTTCCTGTATATCATCCGGCAACTCTTTTTGACTGAATACCTGTTCAAAAGCCTGTTGAGCCTGAATAGCATCAGTCTCACTATGATACATTGATACGATGGTTCGGGCGAGTTCTTTTTTAATAAGCATCGGATTATTTTTTGAATCTTTTAACCTGTTTCGAACATCCTGAAGTTGATCCAAATGATAATTTGTCACAAGCGTAAAATATTTTTCGATCAGGTTATCTGGTATCGACATAATTTTACCAAACATATCGGTTGGAGTCTCATCTATTCCGATATAATTCCCAAGACTCTTACTCATCCGCTGAGTTCCATCAATACCTTCCAATACGGGCAGCGTCAGCACTACTTGCGGCTCCTGATTGTATTCGCGTTGAACATGCCGGGCAGCCAGCAAGTTGAATTTCTGTTCGGTAGCGCCAAGCTCAACGTCACTGTGTATCACAACCGAGTCGTAACCCTGCATCAATGGATAAAAAAACTCGTGTAAGCTGATGGGATTTCCTTCTTTATATCGCTTGGTAAAGTCATCCCTTTCAAGAATTCGGGCAACCGTTAATTTTGCAGCGAGATTCATAATCTCGTCAAATTGCATTTTTGCGAACCATTCCCCGTTATAACGGACTTCTGTTTGACTGCGATCAAGAATTTTAAAAAATTGCTCTTCATAAGTTTTAGCATTTTCCATCACTTTTTCGTAATTCAATCGAGGTCGTGTTTCACTTTTCCCGCTGGGATCTCCCACCATCCCGGTGTAATCGCCAATGATCAACACAACGGTATGTCCTAATTCCTGGAACTCTCGTAATTTTCGAATTCCAACAGTGTGACCGAGATGAATATCCGGTGCGGTTGGATCGAAGCCCTGCTTCACGCGAATCGGTTTATCTGCTTTGAGCGATCGCTCCAGTTTAGATACTAATTCCTCTTCGGAAATTAATTCTTCAATGCCTTTTTTAATGATATCAATCTGTTCGTTTATCGGAGGAAACATGTTAATACTGATCCTTTCTTAATCGTTCTATTTCTCTTTTCATATCTTTTTCTGCGATGGCAACGCGTTTATCATATTGACGTTTTCCCTTTACTATCCCAAGTTCCACTTTTACGATTCCGGTTTTCGTAAAATATAATTTCAAGGGAATCAGGGTCATCCCTTTAGTCTCAATATTTCGCTTCAGTCGAATAATTTCCCTCTTATGGAGTAATAGCCGTCGATCACGTTCCGGCTCGTGATTATCATATCCTCCACTATATTTATACGGTGAAATATGGGCTTTCAATAAAAACATTTCCCCGTTCCGGATGCGGGCATAACTATCTTTTAAATGGGCATGACCGGCGCGTAAAGATTTAACTTCGGTCCCCTTTAATTCAAGCCCCGCCTCAATCTTATCAACGATATGATAATCATGATAGGCTTTTTTATTGCTTGTTATTATTATGATTCCCTTCGATTCCATGCCCGGAAAGTTAATCCCTTTTTGAAAATTTTTCAATAGTTAAATCTTGGAGAACACCCGAATGATTTTTATATTTAGCGGTTATTTGAGCCCGGGTGGTGGAATTGGTAGACACGCTAGGTTCAGGGTCTAGTGACCATAGGTCGTGCGAGTTCGACTCTCGCCTCGGGCACTTCCTCACAAACATTTAAAACATCATCAGAAATTTATATGAAGGGGCCTAAAGTTCAAAGTGAACTAAAGCCCGCCTGCTCCCGACGGAGGAGGGCGGGAAGAAGCCATATCTGCAGTAATACTGAAGCATACCAGCGGAATTCTGATGATTCTTGCCGGAATTTATCTGCTGATTAAAACGTAACAATATCGTAAAGATATCACATGTGGCGTCTTCACTCACTTAATCAATATAGATTCTTGGAACTCTTTTTGTAATCCCACAGCACAACTCATAAGAAATCGTACCAATCTTGTCAGCGACTTTGGTCGCTTGCAGTCTGCCCTGTGGCGTATCACCCCAGAATATAACATCGTCGCCGACTTTTACGGGATCATCGCCAACATCCACCATAATTTGGTCCATAGTAACGGTTCCAACCATGGGGTATAATTGCCCGTTAATCAGAACTTCACCCAGATTGATAAATGCCCGGTGAATCCCGTCAGCATAGCCAATCGGTAAAACCGCGATAGAAGTCTCTTTATCAGTGAAATATTTCCGACCATAACTGATCGAACTCCCTTTTGGCAGACGGCGAGTTGAGCTGACTTTCGTTTTTAGTGTCATCACCTGTTTTAATCGGATTGATTCTGAAGTGTTCGTTGAAGGATAATGACCATAGAGCGATATGCCGGCGCGCACCATATCAAAACGGGCTTCCGGCAAGTCAAGAATAGCGCCACTGTTTGAGGCGTGAATTATCGGTAGCTCTATTCCATTTCCCTTCATTTGATCAAGTATCGAATTAAACTTCTTCAACTGTTGTAATGCGTATGACTTATCTCGTTCATCAGAAGTTGCATAGTGCATGTAAACGCCTTCCAGCCTCAAAAAATCATTATCCATAATAGCCGTTATTGTTTGCAAAGCATTTTCCGGTAGTATTCCAACGCGTCCCATTCCGGTATCGATATTCGCATGAACAACAGCGATTTTTTGATATTTCTTCGCAGCTCCCGCAATAACAGAAATATCACTCTCGTCTGTAACGGTAACACTTACATTATAATTGATAGATTTTTCAATTTCATCTTGAAAAAGACTGCCAAATATTAAAATCTTTTCCTGAATTCCGGCTTTTCGGAGTTCAACAGCCTCGGCAATCCGCGCAACGGCAAAATATTTAACACCCTCTTTTACGAGCCGCTTTGTTACGGGAATAGCGCCATGACCGTATGCGTTGGCTTTAACAACAGCCATGACTTCCGCGGGAGCAACCTTCTTGCAGATTTGATTCAAATTGTAAGTCAAATGATTTAGATGAATCTCAGCGACAGAATAATTAATCATAGTGGGCAATCATAATTTTGGATTGATACTGGATGCTGGATACATATTTTGGACTGATATGTTCATTTTTTACCGATTGTATAAATAAATTTAATTTTTTACCTAAAAGTTCCAGATGTTTATGCAATGATTCATATAATTCCAAATTCTTTAAAGATCCGGTTTCATAAAGCGTATCCAAATGATCAATTGTTTCATCGTTGGAAGATAACGCATAGACCAGAAAACGAATAAATTCCTGTTTATAATATCTTCTTCCATATCCTTCAACGATATTTGATTTAACTGATTTGGCTGATCTCCGAATTTGACAACCTTCCTCATATAATTCAAATTTGGGAAGTTCCCGTAAACTCATTTCATGAATAGTAATTACCGCTTGTTTTGCTAATTGCCATATTTCCAATTTCTTATAACTCACTAATCTAGCCTACAATGTTTTTATTTATTCACAATTACTAACTTAAGAAATCCAGTATCCAGTATCCAGCATCCAGTATCCAGTATCCAGCGTCAAGTATCAAGTACATAAATAATCGTTCTTATATCTACTTCTAAGAAATCCCTTCAGCTCTTCAAAACTCTCAAAAATCTCCGTCGCACAGCCCAGTATCCAGCCACTAATCTGAGACAGCGGTTTGACAGCGACCATATAAATCGGGATATTGTGATAATATGCAACTGTCAATTCACCGTAGGTTCCGCCACCCATTTCCGCATAATCGTCCCATAAACAAATAATATAATCAATTTCCTTAACAATGGAATCCAAATCGTTACGGATAAGTTTTCGGACGATCTTCCGGAATGCCTGCAAATCTTTCTTTTTTAACGTACGAAATTGGGCGCTTTCTTCGGGTGTTAGTATTTTAGGCTCTTCAATTAATGGATTGTATGATTCATGATCAAATTCATTTTTCAAAAATGCTGCCATCTCACTCCGCCAGGCATTACCGTAATCTGGCGCATGTTCAATAGCGCCCGCTAAATAGGCTTTCATCTGGATAATCTTCTCCTAAAAACTGTGTATCCGATTCCGACAATTGCCATATCAATAAAAATCAGATAGGGTAAATAAATCTTATTCAGGCTATGGAATATTAATAATTCCCGACCGCCTTCAATGATGGCGGTAGTGGGAAAATACTGAATGATTTGGCTCCACATACCGGGATAGCGTAAAGATGGAACAATTACTCCGCTGCACAAAAGCACAGCAATTACAAGGGAATTCAGCAACCCTCGCTGCAATCGTATATTGGCGGATATGACTCCCGTAAGCATCCCAATTTGGCTAATAAGAATAAGTCCTAAAATATAATATAACCAGAACAGTATCAGGTACCCAACGTTTAAACGAATTCCGACGACAATCCAAAGTGTGATGCTGGAAAGAATCAGATGTCCAAAACTCTCAACTAAAAATATCGCTGACTTGATAAAATAAATCTGATAGGTCAATAATCTTGATGAATTGATTTGATCTATCAGACCGGTTTCACAAAACATTCTATAGGTATCCTGCAGAGCCAGATTAAATGCCATAAATATTGCGAATAGTCCAATGATTCCCGGAAACAACCAAATATCAATATCTGTAAATTGAATTCTGGGGATTAACTCTCCCAATCCTACCACAAACACAAGATATAACGTTAGAGTTGCCAGAATATTTATAACCACAGCAATGCCGGTGCGTTTGCCCGGTTTTAATTCTGTTAATAATATCGGCAGTATTACATTCATAATTAGAAACCTTCATCCGAATTTAATTTATTTAAAAATTCCTCGATATGGATCGAACTTCCGGAAATAGAAATTATATCATCGAGGTTGATCTTTTTTAATACTGTAGTAAAATCTCTGACATTTTCCGTTACTATCTGGATGGTCTTCCCGAGATCGCGAATTTCCTTGATCTCTTTGACATGCTGAAGGGACTTGATTAAGTGGTATCCGCCATGCCGGAATTCAATATTGCCGTAAAATGGCAATTCAATCTGCGCTACCATATTCTCCAATGTCCCATCAAAGCGGATTTGCCCGTGCTCGAGAACGATCCAGCGATCGGCAGTGGTTTGAATTTCGGTAAATTCATTCGAAGATAGCACGACTGTCTTTTTCCCTTTTTGATCAAGAATATAGCGGAATAAAATCGCGCGAGCATGGTAATCCAAACCCATTGTCGGCTCATCCAGAATGATCACCTCGGGATTTCCCATCAACACCTGAACAATGTCCAGCCGCCTTTTGACACCACGGGAATAGGTCACGGGATAGCTGTCCAGTTCATCTTCAATTTCAAACATTTTCACAAACGGAGTAACCCTGCTCTCAAATTCTGTGTCCTCTATCCCAAGATAGCGAGCCCGTTTTTCCAGGTTTTCCCTGCCCGTCAGCCATGGATCGTGAATATCGTGGTCCGGTAAATATGCAACGATTTTTTTCACAACAGCGATATTCTGCTCAATGTCTTTACCGTCGATATAAACCGCTCCGCGATCAGGTTTTAAGATCGTTGACAGAATCCTTAATAGAGTCGATTTACCGGCTCCAGTCCGACCGATAATCGCAAAAGTCGATCCTTTTTCAATACCGATACTGAGATCACTTAATACATATCGTTTATTGAAATGCTTACTGACATTTTTTAATGTGATTGATGCTTCCACTAATGTGCCTCATACCATGAATTTCCAATACCGACATCTACTTTCAAAGGCACATCGAGTGGTAGAGCATTCTCCATCTCTCTAACGACAATGGATTTTAGCTTCTCCAGCTCTTCTTCCGGCGCCTCGAAAAGTAATTCATCATGTATCTGCAATATCATCATTGATCGCAATCGCTCTTGAATCAATTTGTGATGAATATGAATCATTGCAATTTTTATCATATCGGCGGCAGTGCCCTGGATAGGCATATTGATCGCCGCCCGTTCGGTAGCTTCGCGAATATTCCGGTTGCTGCTGTTGATGTCATAAAC
>JADHWC010000110.1 GCA_016783665.1 Fidelibacterota bacterium
TCGCGGCGAAAAATCCCTGATGCGCTACATCTCCCCTTCCCGGGTCAAGGACAATGCGCTGCTCATAACCGATTTTTCCGACAATATCTGGATGTATAACCGCCGCACCGGTCGAGTGCGTAAACTGGCGTCTCACGCTAAAAAACAGAAGTTCGAGGGTTCCGATTTCACTTATGAAGATATGGGCTCCGGGGACAGCTGGAAAACAGATTTTAAACCCTTATTAAAGGGCATTGAAAAAGTCGATAAAGTACGCTGTTTTAAACTGGAACTTCAGGCAAAATCCGAGGATGTCTCTTATAGTAAAATGATCTGTTGGGTACGTGTCGGCGATATTTTTCCGATTCAGATCGATTATTACGATGAAAAAAATGTTTTTACAAAAACCCTTTTTCTCCAGGATATTCGCACTATTGAAGGTGTCCTGACTCCCATGAAAATGGTTATGAGAAATAATCTCGACCGGACCGAAACCGTTATGGAATATGTTAATATTACTTATGATGTTGAGTTTGACAAAGGCTTCTTCAGCGAGCGGAACCTGAAGAAATAAAATGCACAGCCGGAAAATATCTGTGGGGTAAGAAAATGGAGTGATGGAGTGTTGGAGTGTTGGAGTGATGATAAGGAAAACAAAAATCTTTGCGAAAGATACATCCATATATTGAACAGAACTCTGGTTGTTGTTAAAAATTATCTTGGAACAAACTTTCGCAAAGTTATTCTGAGGGAAAAATCTGGTGAGTGAAGCGCATTGGACTAACAAGATTCTTCAGTCTCTTCGTTCCTTCAGAATGACAGATTTTGTTCTGGCTACGGGGTTGTTCCAGAGGAACTCCTTTCGGTGGAATGTTGGAGTGATGAGTCTGTTGATAAAATATAAAATAATATGAGAAAATTATGCGCCAAATATTGTTTATTCTAACTATCTCCACAACTCTTTTTGCCGGTCCGGACTGGTTTGGGTATTACGAGGGTGAATATGATTTCGGAAAATTACCAGACAAATCAATGTATTTTAGCTATAACAAGTTACGCCTTGACATGGACAGCAGTCCATCCGACAACATCAGAATCAGCGCTGATATAATCTATAAGCAATTCAATGGTCAGACCGAATTGAATTTCATGGATTTTATCAACCAGCAATATTGGCCAGTCTTTCCAACAGAGGATGGAAAGGGTCTGGATACGCTTTCTAATCTGCCCTACTGTTTTTCCGATACCCTCTTCATCGATAATATGTTCCTGGAATTTCACCATAAGCTATTCGATCTGACACTGGGTAAGCAGCAAATTGCACCCGGCGTTGGTTACGCCTGGAATCCTACCGACATTTTCAACCTGAAAGATATCATGGATCCAACTTATGAAAATACCGGGATTTCCGCTATTAAACTTGGCATACCGTTGGCTGGACGAACAACCCTGAGCGGCATCTTGCAACCGAAGCAGAGCTGGGATGAAACAACCCAGTACTACCAACTGAAAACGGGAATCGGGCACTACGATCTTTCCGCACTCTACGGTCGGAGTCAACTCATTCAGAACAAATTATTCGGAAAGACAACTCAAGCCCGCGATCTGTACGGATTCAACCTCGAAGGTGAACTGTTCGGTGTGGGAATTCGCAGTGAAGCGGCTGTACACCGGCTGGATTATGAAAACGATAACCTGCAATACGAATATGTGATCGGCGCTGATTACACTTTTGCCAATTCCCTGTTCATTATGGCTGAATATTATCACAGCGATCTTGGCTCTCCGGCAGACAAAACCGTCTTCGATGATTACCTGGTCTATTTTGCCGGCGAACGTAAAAGCCTGAATCAAAACTACCTGTTCAATCTCGTCATGTATCCGCTGGGAGATTTATTGGATGCCGGTGTACTCAGCATTATCAATCTGGATGATAAAAGCGCCGTTGTTATCCCCCAATTGATTTACCGCATCTACCAGGATGTGGAATTGGGTGTAATGGGCAGCCTGTTCATTGGTGAAGATACCGATGAGTTCGGCTACCAGGAATATGGCGCCCGGGTGCGCTTAAGAGCATATTTTTAAATTGAAATAATTTTTTACCTGATAAACAGAGGGAGTATAAAATGAGAGACAAAATACTGAGCAAGCTCGCAAAATTACACGCAAATCATCCATGGAGAATGCTAATTATTGTAACAGCTATAACTATTATTTGTATCATATTAGCCAGTCAAATACAAATTTCGCCCAAATGGTCCGATATGCTCCCGAAAGGCGATAAGCGTACCGCTGAATTTGATCGTATTTTAGACGAATTTGTCTCAGCCTCAAGTATTGTTATTGTAGTACAAGGCGAAGAAGCTAAAATAAAAGCATTTGCAGACACTATTGCTCCAAAACTGCTGGCGCCTATTCCAAACCCGGAAAATAAAACTGAAAAAAAGATCTATGTACGTCGTGTAGATTACAAACAGGATGTGGATTTTATCCGCAATCACGGTTTTGCGCTAATTAAGGAATCGGACTTAAAAAACATGCGGGATATTTTCCGGAATCCAAACCTTGTGCCATTACTGACAAATATTAATAATAGTTTTGAGAAAGAATATATTGAGCCTGACGAAGCTTTATCAACCCGGGAAAAAGAAGACGGCGCTTACCAGTTTTTAAATGGAATTGAAAACTGGCTTGGAGTTATGCACCGTTACATTTCAGGCGAGGATGTAAGTTTGAAAGAAACGCATTCTGCTGTGGATAAATTATTGTTGGGAGAACCCTATTTTATCTCATACGATAGGAAAGCCCTCATCCTGAATGTAATTCCAAATTTCAGTATGATGGAGGTTTTCTTAATGGTGGAAGGCACCGATGCGGTCCAGTCTTTAATAACTGAAACTTTAAAAGATTTCCCCGGAGTACAGGCCGGGCTTACAGGAACCATACCTATGGGACGTGATGAAATGGTATATGGAACGCAGGGTGTGGAATACACATCTATTATTTCTATGATTGCTATCGGCGTCCTGCTAATTATTTCATTCCGCATGTGGGTGGCTCCCCTTCTGGCATTGCTGAATTTAGTGGTCGGATTGATTTGGGCGGCAGGTTTATCGGCGATACTTGTTCCGGTTTTAAATATAATGACGCTAATGTTTTTCGTTGTATTGATCGGGTTGGGTATTGATTTTTCGATACATATTATTGCCGGTTTTACGGAGATGCGGGCTTTAGGTAATTCCATTGAAAAATCCATGGAAGGAAGCCTGTTGAAATCCGGTATGGGTATAATAACGGGTGCACTTACTACAGCCTGCGCATTTTTCGCATTGATGATCGGAGATTCAAGAGTAATGAGCGAAATGGGATTAATTACCGGAATTGGTTTATTAGCAGTAGCGGCTGTTACATTTACACTTTTACCGGCATTGCTCGTAATTCGTGAACGCCGCCGGGAAAAACACTTTGTTAAGAAAGGAAATATACAAAAAGCAGAATCAAAGGATATCTCTTTTATTTTCCTTGGGCGGATTGGCGCGGTTTTGAAAGAACGATATATATTTACAATATTAGGAGCAATTATTGTTACAGCGCTTCTGATATGGTCTGCTTTAAAAATTACCTTTAATTATAATTATATGGATATCGAACCGGAAGGGATTCCCAGCATTACGCTGCAGGATACAGTTTTGGATAAATTTGATCTTAGTATGGATTTTGCCTACCTGGTAGCCGAAAGTGTGGAAGAATCACGACAACTGACCGACGTTGCCAGAGATTACTCTTCCGTTGCAGTCGTTGAGGATATTTCACTCTATTTACCATCTCCTGAAGAACAGAAAAAAAGAAATCCCCATATTGAAGCAATCCGGCATTTTATATCAGGCACTGAATGTAAGGACCTGCTTTCGGAAAAAGAGTTAAATGTCTTAAAACAGGAATTAGAACGATTAAAGATGAACATTATTGAACTACAGGATCTCGCATTTACAGGTGGTCAGGATAAAATAGATAAGAAATGCGGGGAAATAGTCGGATACGCCGAAAGCGAAAATAATACTGTTTTCAGCAGGCTGGAATCGATTCTAAGTCATAAAGATAAAAACATTCTATCAAGGACAAATTCTTTCCAGAACGATTACTTTGCTTTTTTTAAAAATAATGTTCTTAAAATGGCAAATGAAGAATCTATATCTTTAGATAATTTACCAGTATCTATAGTTGACCAATATGGAAATAAGGATCGAAGTCTTTTCCTTATAACAGTGCTTCCCGCTCACAATATCTGGCAGGATGCTCTTTTCCTCTACCGTTTCACGGATGACCTGGATGAAATTAGTGAACGCGCCACCGGTTTCCCACCTGTCTTCAGAGCATTAATTGACGTCATCGGCAGAGACGGACGCAATGCCGCTATTTTAACAATAATTGTGGTTTTTATTTTATTATTGATTGATTTCCGGAATGTGGGACACGCTCTCATGGCAATGATTCCTCTATTGACGGGAATGGTCTGGATGGTTGGAATAATGCACATCATTGGGAGACAGCTGGATGTAGTAAATGTAATGGCTTTACCGTTGATTCTTGGGATTGGTATTGATGATGGCGTCCACATCATTCATCGCTGGAGAAGAGAGGGCTATGATTCCGTAAAGACTGTTTTTGCAAGTACGGGAAAAGCTATTTTGCTTACCTCCCTGACCACAATGCTGGCGTTTGGATCGCTGATGTTTTCTTTATGGAGAGGATATGGTAGCCTGGGTACTGCGCTCTTAATCGGCGTAGGCGCCTGTTTCATCACCACCGTATTTATTCTTCCCGGGATTATCGGGTGGATCGAGCGGAAAAAGGAGTAGAATTTTTGATTTTAGATTTCATCCATGTTTCATTGCATTACGCAGGACAAGAATATCAAATTTCAAATATTAAATATGATGGAATCGTAAAAAGTATCAAAGCTGTCATTCCCTCATAGAGGTCTCTTTAAGATGAGCGAGGTACGAGTGCCCCGACTCGTCGGGGTCCCCGGTGGGAAAGAATCTCTATTGATTTCTCGCCCGCCTGCTCCCGAAGGGCGGGCAGGTCGGAGATTCTTCTTCGCTTCGCTCATCAGAATGACACACTTAATCACTTTTTTACGAAATCATCTTTATTAACAAACTAAATAAAACCAGTTTCGCACCTGATCGCGCAGCAACAGCGTGCTCAGGGAGATTTCTCGATAGCGCCTGGCGCAGACAGGCCTGCCCGACAAAGGCGGGAACCTGTCCGTTTTTTCTCAACATAAAAATATTCGTGAGAAAAATGAAATCAATACTTATATTTAAGCAGTTATTTTAGGAATAGATGATTATGTTGCAAAAACGTGAAATAAATATGATTACCGATTACTTTAAGGACAAGCCTGTTTTAAGGGCTTATCTTTTTGGTTCTCAAGTTCGCAATGAGGCGGATGTTGATAGTGATATTGATATATTAGTCGAGTTGGATTATAGTCAGCCGATAGGGTTAAAATATATAAAAATGCAGAATGAACTGCGGGAAATACTAAAAAGTAAAGTTGATCTTTTATCAGATAATGCCGTGTCTAAATATATTCGACCAATAATCGATCATGAAAAGCGTCTGATTTATGAAAAATAAAATAGGCAATGAAGTAAGATTATATCATATACTTGATGCCATCAAGAATATCGAAATATTCCTAAAGGTTGTTGATTATAAAAAATATAAATCGGATAAAATGACTCAATCCGCATGCATTCATCAGTTACAAATCATTGGCGAAGCAGCAAACCATTTTAGCGATGAATTTACTAATGAGCATAAAGAGATTGAATGGGCTGAAATAATAGGTCTGAGAAATCTACTCATACATGAATATTTCGGGATTGATATAAGGATTGTCTGGCAAGTTATCCAAAATGATTTACCCCGATTAAAGACAAATATTCAGAAAATATTAAAAGAAATTTCTTCATAAAAGCATTTCGATAAAACGGTTATAAAGAATCTTTTATAGAAAGTTTTCAAAGCATGTCGGAAACACAAAGATTCCATTCTTTCAACTTCCTCGTATCTCACGCAGCGTTAGCAATATAAAAGATGATATTGCGATAGACCATAATATAGACTATATTTAGTCGGTATATATGGAGATTGAAAAATGAAACCAAGTGAAGCCGTAAAATCTATTAGCTACCTTAAAGCACACGCATCGGAAA